>CAXGRO010000357.1:0-6178 GCA_964012055.1 uncultured bacterium | reverse complement strand
CGGCCAGCTCGAAGCGACGCGGCCGTGGGCGCAGCGCCGCCCGCCCGTCTGCGCCGCCAGTGTCAGCTAGGTTGTAGCGCTTTCTTAGCGTCTGAGTAGTGATCCCGCAAAAAGCGCTCCAGGCGCCACACGGCGCGGCCCAATTCGCTCAGCTCGTACACGCTGTTGTGGCGCACCATCAGGCCGTTGGGGCCCATCACCAGTTCTCGCCGCGTCGTCGAATAGTCGGAACACACCTCGCCGATGAGGCGGGTGAGTTCCACTTCGGGGTAGGGGTGGATCTCGGGCAAATTGCGGATCGCCGCCACCACCGACATCTCCAGTAAGGGGGGCGCGGCGTGTGCTGGCCGCCGTAGAACGCATTGGCCGCCAGCCGCGCTATTTTTTTATTGGGATTTTTGCTGACTTCTTTTAGGGCGCTCGTGGCCTGTTCGCCGCCAATCCCGCCCAGCGCCGAAATGGCCTGCGGGCGCACCTGGACGTCGTCGACGAGTTCAATGAGTAAGTCGGCGGCGCTTTCGAAGCGCAGCTGGCCCAGGGCGTGCAGGGGCAACCGATGCGCTTTGTCGGTGAAATTTTGATCGGGCGCCGTACCCAATACCCGGCGCAGCACCCGGCGCGCCTTTGGCCGCAGCGCCTCGTCGCCGTCAAAGGCACAGGCCAGCGCCACCTCCAAGGTCGGCGCGCCAATGCGCCGCACCCGTATGGCCACGTGCTCGGTGAGCGCCTCGTCCATGGTCACCAGCACCGAGCGCAGCAAATCGGGGGCACTTTCCAGCAATACGCTCAAGCGCTGGCAGGTCGCCGAGCGATAGCGGGAGTCGACGTCGGGGCGCTGCATCTCCTCTTCCCACACCTGCAATAGAACCTCGATCTCGGCATCGACGGCGTTGCGAAAATCGGCATCGGCGGCGCCGTGCGCATCGTCTGGGGACATTTCCTCTATCCTTTTTTTAATTCGGCCCGCGCCCGATACAGCCGGCTCATAACGGTACCGGTGGGCACGCCGAGGAAGGCGGCGATTTCCTCGTACGAGAGCTCTTCCCAGTAGTGCAAGGCGAGGGGGCGAGCCGGTGGTCGGACGACAAGTGCGCCAGGCCGTCCAAAAGCCGCTCGCCGACCTCGCTTTCTACCCCATCGCCGTCGCTCTCTTGGGCGCCGGCCTGCGCCAACCCCTCGCGCTCGCGCCGCCGGCTCCGGTGCCACATGCGGCACACGTTGAGCGTAAGGGTGCGCAGCCAGCCGCAAAACGGTCTGGATCGCGCAGCACGGGCAGCTTGAGCCAGGCCTCCACAAAGGCGTCGTGGGCCAAATCCTGGGCGTCCCAGGCAGAGCCGGCCATATCTCTGCAGAGGGCGTAGACCAGCCCCTCATAGCGCGACACCAAAACGCCAAAGGCGTCGCGGTCGCCGGCCTGGGCGCGCAGTATCAGGGTGCTGCTGTGGGCGGTCAAAGTCATCTCACATTATCACTAATCACATATAAGAGATGCCGTACAGAGATCAATTATTCCATCTCAATACAAATATTATTGCCGCCGTGCCGCTCGCAACGCCCTCGCGCGGCCACCCAGCACTTTGCGATGCGCAACGCGCCGCCGGCCCCTTACTCCGTCACCACGTTCTGCCGGTAATCCCCGTGCGCAATCAGTTCCGGCGCATAGGCAAAGAGCGCCGGATTGCCGCCGGTGTGCACGTAAACGGCCGTCGACCCCTCGGCAATTTTCCCCTTCTTTATCCAGTCGACCAAGCCCGCCACCGCCTTGCAGGTATAAACCGGGTCCAGCAAAATGCCCTCGGTGCGCGCCAGCAACTGCAATGCGTCCAACCCCGACTCCGTCACAATGCCGTAGTTCTCCCCCACATAGGCATCTGTGTTTTCCATCTCTTCGGCCGCCAGGCGCAAGTCCATTTCCAGCAATTCCGCCGCCTTATTGGCCATCTCGGCCAATTGTACTTTGCGCGGCTCTTCGTTGCCTTTGTAGGGCGAAAACCCCTGCACCTGCAGCGGCAGTCCCAGCACCTTGGCCCCCAGCGCCAAGCCCGCCTGCGTGCCGTGCCCCGACGCGGTGCAGACAAAATCCGCCGCCGCACCCATCTCTTCCAACTGCTCCACCATTTCCAGCATGCAACCGGCATAGGCCGCCACCCCCAGCTCCGCCGCCCGCGGCCCAATCAGATAGGGTTTTTCCCCCTGCGCCCGCAATTCTTCCATCGCCCGCTGCTTCACCGCGTTCTGATCCACCCCATCGGCTACCAGGCGCACGTCGGCCCCCAATATGTAGTCGAGCAGCTGATTGCCCTGAATGCCCATTTGGCTGCGCAAGTCGTGGCGGTTCACCAGCACGCACTTCATGCCCAGCCGCGCCGCCGCCGCCGCCGCCTGGCGCGCGTGGTTCGACTGCGCCGCCGCCCCAGTTACGAGCGCCGTCGCCCCCTCTGCCACCGCATCCCCCAGCGCTAGATCAAACTTGCGCGCCTTATTGCCGCCAAACGCCAATCCGGTAAAATCGTCGCGCTTTACCAGTACCCGCACCTTGCCGCCCAGCTCCGCCGAAAACCGCGGGCAGTCGTGCAGCGGCGTGGGCAATTCCGCCAACCCGGCGCGCGGCAATTGGTCTAGGGCGGCGCGCAATTCATCGCGTGTAATACTCATCTAACACCTCCTTTTTTTGTTGAAGATAGAACGAGAGCTAGAAAGCATCAATTGGGCGTGGGGTTTATTCAATTGATTGTGGTTGGCGTTGTGCTTGGTGGGGCCAGGGGGTGGTCCGCCAACTCGAAGAGTTGAGCGCCATGAGCGTCGGGACCTCCTCCTCTCCGCGCCCCAGGCAAACGCCCATTTAAAACCACTATTCACACATAACTATTAACCATCCCCCTCCCAAACCCCCATCCCCGCCTTAACCAAGGCCAACCCCGCAACCACCGCCGTCTCTGTGCGCAGCACCCGTGCCCCCATGCCCGCCAGCACAAATCCCGCCCCTCGCAAAACATCGCGTTCCGCCCCCGTCCAGCCGCGCTCCGACCCCACCGCCAGGGCAACGGCCTCGCCCCTTTGCAACCGCACCTGCCCCATCGACGTCGTGTACTCGTAATTGTCCAGCGCGTACTTGGCGTTTATCCTCCCCACCTTGTCCAGAGCTTCGCTCAGTGACAACCCGTATTCCACTTGGGGCAATCGAGTAGTAAACGCCTGCTCTACCCCGGCCAGCATGTGCCGCCGGTATTCGCCCGTCGTCCACAGCCGGCTGGCGGCATAAGACGGCTCCGCCCGCTGGGTCAACACAAAGAGCATGCGCCGCACCCCCACCGCCGTCGCCTCCTGCAAGATCTTGCGATTGGTCTGCGGCCGCGACAGGCCCACGATTAAATCCACCGGATCGAGCGGCGGCTCGTCCGCGCCCCAACTAAAGTCGAGCACCAATTCGTCGGCGGTGATCTGCTGCAGTACCGCCTTGCCCCTGGGTCCGTCGATCAAGCCCACGTCAAAGTCGTCCCCCTCGCGGCGGCGCAACACGCCGAGTATGTGCTGCGCCCGCGCATCTTGGCGCGACAAAGGGCGGGCGATTTCGCCTTCTTCGAACAGGATTAGATTCATGCCTTGTCTTTCCCTACCTCACACCCCTATCTTGATTTCGCCAATGTGGCAAGAAACCGCACATTCCTCAAAAGGTGACCATGGAACGCCCCAACGTCCTCTTTATACTGACCGACCAGCAATCGGCCCGCGCCATGAGTTGCGCCGCCAACCCCCACCTGCACACCCCGCACATGGACGCCCTGGCCGCATCCGGAACGCGCTTTGCCCAGGCCTACTGCGCCGCGCCGGTATGCGGCCCCTCGCGCGCTAGCCTGGCCACCGGCCGCCTGCCGCACGAAACCGGCGTGCTAGTCAACAATATGACCCCCGACCCGTCCATTGCCAACGTCGGCGAGCTCTTCCAGCGAGCCGGCTACCACACCGCCTGGTCGGGCCGCTGGCACCTGCCCGACCACGGCCCCCAAATCCGCGGCTTCTCCTGCCTGCACGACCAGAGCGTGCCCTTAGGCCGCGGCGCCACCGGCGACCCCCACGTCACCGACGCAGCCATCAACTTCCTACAGCAACAACACCATCAGCCTTTCTTTTTGGGCATCTCCCTGTGCAACCCCCACGACATTTGCGGCTGGATCACCGATGCCCCCACCCCACCCACCGACCACAACGCCTTACCCCCCCTACCCCCCAACTTCGCCATCGACCCCCAGGAACCCGAATTCATCGCCACCTGCCGCCGCCGCACCTACTACGGCCAGGAGGGCATCCACACCCAAAACTGGACCGAACTACAATGGCGCACCTACCTGGACGCCTACTACCGCTTCACCGAAGAAGTCGACGCCCAAGTCGGCCGCCTCCTCCACACCCTGCACGCCACCGGCCTAGAAAACGACACCCTAATCCTCTTCACCAGCGACCACGGCGAGGGCATGGCCGCCCATCACTGGGTGGTAAAATTAATGCTCTACGAAGAACCCACCCGCGTCCCCTTCATCCTGAGCTGGCCCGACCACATCCCCGCCGCCACCGTAAACGACCACCACCTGGTCTCTGCCCTCGACGTCCTCCCCACCCTGTGCGACTGGGCTAACATCGACTACCCCGACGTCACCGGCATCAGCCTGCGCCTCCTAATCGAAAACCCCCAACTCTCCGGCCGCCCCTTCCTCGTCTCCGAACTCTACCCCGACACCGAAAACCTAGAAATGCAAGCTCGCATGCTGCGCACCCCCCGCCACAAGTACATCGCCTTCTCCCAAGGCCAAAACCCCGAAATGCTCTTCGACCTACAAACAGACCCCGGAGAAACCCAAAACCTGGCCCTCAACGCTACCAACCCAGACCTCCCCCACCACCGCACCCTCCTCCACCAGTGGTGCACCCAAACCAACGACCCCTTCCTCAACACCCCCGTACTATCCCAATCCAGTTGGTAGAGTACATACCGAAATAATCCAAGCTTCGCGGAGGTCCGTTAGGGGAGGGTCCCAGAGCGGATTTCAAAGGCCCGGTCCGCAGGACGGCGGACCGGGCCTTTGACCTCGGAGCGGCACAGGATGTGCCGAGAGAGTGAGCGAGGGACCCTCCCCTAACGGATCGTCCCACCCCAGCCAAAACCCTAGAACTTCACTCCCCCACCCCCTCCCTCCCATGCCCCCCCACAAATCCATCTCCGGCCCCACCGGCACAATCATCGCCGTATTAATATCGTCATGCGTCATATAATAATGCCGTTTGATGTGATCAAAATTCACCGTCTCCGCCACCCTCTCCCACTGGTACAACTCGCGCAAATACCCCCATAAATTGGGGTAGTCGACCACGCGCCGCTTATTGCACTTAAAGTGCACGTAATACACCTCGTCAAAACAAATAAGCGTGGGAAACAAACGCCAGTCGGCCTCCGTCACGCGTCGGCCCACCAGGTAGCGCCGCCGCCCCAATCGCTCCTCCAATTGATCCAGCGCCTCAAACAAACGCCCCACCCAGCGGTCGTATGCCGCCTGCGTTGAGGCAAAGCCGGTGCGGTAGACGCCGTCGTTGACGTTGGGGTAAACCAGATCGTTGACCTCGTCAATTTCGCCGCGCAATTTCTCCGGGTACAAATCCAGATCGCTGTCGGTAAAATCGTCAAAGGCGCTGTTGAACATGCGCAAGATGTCATCGTCGGAGTTGCTGACAATGCGGCCCTCTTGCTTGTCCCACAGCACCGGCACCCTGCCGCGGTAGTTCGGATCGGTCGCCACATAGGCCTGGCGCAAAAACTTAAAGCCGTTGATTGGGTCCTTTGAATGGCCCGGCCCGTCGGTGAAGGTCCAGCCGCTATCGTCTTCGCGCAGCGGATCGACCACAGTCATGCCAATGACGCCCTCCAGCTTTTTGAGCCGGCGTGCAATGATAGTGCGGTGGGCCCAGGGGCAGGCGTACGACACGTAGAGGTGGTAGCGGTCGGGCGCGGCCACAAAACCCGACGAGCCGTCGCTCGTCACCCAATCGCGGAAGAGGTCGTCCTGGCGTTTAAATTCGCCTTCGATGATTGCTTCATTTGTACTATCGGCGTTCATTTTATTTCCATTTTTATTTTTCAATACTGTGGACACTTTTTCGATTTTGAGCGGATTTTTGTAAGGTTGAA
>CAXGRO010000356.1:0-6190 GCA_964012055.1 uncultured bacterium | reverse complement strand
GGGCCCCGTCGACGCCTAATTCGCCAACCCCACTAACGATCCCACGGAAAAGTAAACGTCGGCCGGTTAGCGTAACGCTGCATCTTTATTTTGAGCCGCCCGCCGCAGCCCGGCCCCAGGCGCACGGCAAAGTGCGAATCTCCCACTGCCGCCTTCTGGTCCCCCTCCGCAACTTCGACAAATTGGTGCTCGCCATAAGCGCCGCCCTGCACCACCACGGTGCGAGCCTCCACCGGGTTGGTATTGACCAAGTGCACCGTCACCGCATCGGCGTCCATCTCCTCCACCAGCGCGCCCACGTCCTCGGGAATGCCGGCGCGGCAGCGCTGCGGGTCAAAGTAGCGCAGGCGGCAGTGCAGCGGAAACCCTTCGCGCCCGGTGGGCAAGCCGCCCAGCATGAGCTGGGTCAGCGTCTCGGTGGTGGCCGGGTTGATGTGGTTCATGTCGTCCGACAAGCGCGTGTCGGGGGTGGCGGTGTCGGCGCGCATTTTCTCCACCTTGTCGCGCACCTGCTCCAAAGCGCGCTCCAAAGCGCGCTCCGGGTAATCGGCGTCCTCACCGTTGATAAAGCGGATCCACTCGTTGCCGTCCAGGTGTTTGCGGTCGCCCTGCTGCATCGACCAGTAATAGACCTCCAGAGCGCCCACGTCAAAGGGCCGGGGCTGGTAGTCGTACCAACCGTCGTCGCCGTACATAAACGGCGACATAGTCTGCCCGTCTATTTCTTTGGCGTTGTCGTTGACCTTGTCGATCACCCCGCGCCAGGTGTCCACGTAACTCTGTTGGCCGCTCATCAAAAGGGCGTTGCCAAAGCCGTAGTGCGCCCGGTACTGGAAGGCCGGCCGGTGCGCCAGCTCGCCGGTCTGCGGCACCACCACGGTAAACGCCCAGCCGTACACCCCCCCGTACCACTTGCCGTTGCACGCCCCGCCCAGGCTGCCGTCCAAACCAATGTTGGTGGGAATAATGCCGCCGTTGGCGTCGGTGCGCTCCACCCAGGCGTCGACGTAGTCCACCAGCCACTCCCTGTACTTGTCCTCGCCGGTGAGCATATAGGCATTGAGCGCCAGGGTCGTGGTGCACAAATTGAGCGGGTGGTCGCCGGCCACGTCGTTGTAGTCTTTAAAATGGGCCAGCACCTGCTCAAAATTGTGCTCGCCGTGGCCCAAACTAAAACGCCCCACCACTTCAATGGGGTCGCCGGCCCAGTCGAGCGCCGTGGCCTTGCGCAACATGGGCCCGCGGCTGCCGTTAAACATGCTGCGAATGACCCGGTGTTCCGGGTCGTAGTTGTCGGCCTGCGGGTCTTCGCCCATGTAAAATCCGGCGTAGCGCCGCGAGCGCTGTTGGTACACCGGGTCGTAGGGGTCCGAAAGCCCCTGCAAGAAAAACGCCGAAAACCCCTCGCTGTGGTGCATCCAATCGAACATGACGGGAAACTCTTTATAATACATGCCGTCGCGGCCGATGGGCACTTCCACCGTCTTGGCCTCGGTGTACTGCCGCAAATGCCCCTCCCAACCTTTCTTGTACAACTCCAGCACCCTGTCGTCACCCCCCAGGGCGTGCAGCATGGTCCAGTTGAGCTGATTCTCCGCCGCGTCGTCGGGCCCGTCGTCGCCGCCCCAGCGCGGCACGCACTCCAAATAACCGCGCGCGTCAAAGTAATGCTCGTAGAATTCTTCGCAGGCCCGGCTCTGCGCCGTCAGCAGCGTCCGCTCCAGCAACGCCCAGTGCGGCGGCGGGGTGGGGGTGTTGAGTTCCACAGCGATGTTTTGGGGATGGAGAGATGCCATAATAAACCTTTCGTTATGCTTTGATTTGCTGTAGTGATTCACCGGGGATGAATAATGCGACAATGGGGCGTTCCCAGCAAGAAAAAATATTCGCTCTGATGGGCTAGGCGCTATATATTCGTTTGGGGTTGGCTGGGGCATCAGGTGGTGGGGGTTTTGCCTCTGGTGCTTTGTGAGTCCCTCGGGGGCCTGCCCGGCCCAACACCCCCACAGCCGCGTGGCGGCTGTGAGTCCCGGCTTTCCCCCGGCCCGTCCCCCACAAAGCACCGCCGGCAAAACCCCCGCCACCTGATGCCAGCTACATATGGCTCATTAACTGCGCTGGGTCAAATAATTGTATTTCCCATGCCGTGAACTCAAGACAAATGCATCTTCTTCCACACGAGTACCTATAATGACCAACACCATGAACGCCTTCTTCCTGCACGGCGCCAAAGACATGCGCCTGCAACAAACCCCCGTTCCGCCACTCGACCCCGATCAGGTCCTGGTGCAAATAAAATCCACCGGCATTTGCGGCACCGACATCCACTACTACCACCACGGCCGCAACGGCGACTTTGTGCCCCAACGCCCTTTTATATTGGGCCACGAATGCGCCGGCGAAGTGGTCGACGCCGGCGCCTTTGCCGACCAATTGCCCGTCGGCAGCCGCGTTGCCGTAGACCCGGCCCACCCCTGCGGCGTCTGTGCCTCCTGCCGCAAAGGCACCTACAACCACTGCCCCGACATGCGCTACTTTGGCTCGGCCGCCTCCGTCCCCCATTTCGACGGCTCCTTTCGCGACTACGTGCCAACGCGCGCCGCCAATTGCCACCCCATACCCGACGACATGTCCTACAGCCAAGCGGCCCTGCTCGAACCCCTCTCCATCGCCCTGCACGGCGTCGGCCAGGCCGGCCAAATGGCCGGGCAGCGCGTCTTGATTACCGGCGCCGGACCCATAGGCCAATTGTTTGGCCTGGTGGCGCGCCACTACGGCGCCGAGCGCCTCGCCGTCAGCGACCTGCGCCCCTCGGCCCTAAACCTGGCCGCCGAACTGTGGGCCGACTATACTATACGCGCCGAACATCCCGATGAAATAGAAGAGGTCGACAAAACCTGCGGTGATTTTGACGTGGTCATCGAAGCCTCCGGCGCTGGCGCCGCCCTGCAAACCGCCTACCAGCGCTGCAAGGCCGGCGGCACCGTCGTCCAGGTAGGCGTGCAAGCCGGACCGGTGGAACTGCCGGTCAACCTGGTCATGCAGAAGGAATTGACCGTGCGTGGTTCCTTTCGCTTTGCCCACATCTTTCCCAAGGCCCTCGACCTGCTGGCCAATAAGAAACTAAACCTGCAACCCCTCGTCACCGGCACCTTTGCTTTTGCCGACCTAGTCCCGGGCCTAGAAGCGGCCCTGGGACCCGATTCCATCAAAGTCGTAATCAACTATTAAAGGGAGTTTTGCCACTCATGAACGATTCTACCCAAAATCCGCTCAGCCTCGCCGGCCAGGTCGCCCTGGTCACCGGCGGCGGCACCGGCCTGGGCCTGGGCATCGCCAAAGTCTTTGCCGCCCAGGGCGCCACCGTCGTCATCTCCGGCCGCCGCGAAGACGTCTTGCAAGAAGCCGTCGCCGAGCTGGGGCCGCAAGTGCACTACCGCGTCCACGACGTCACCGACTACGACCAGTCCGAGCCCCTTATCGACGCCATCCAAGCGGAGCACGGCCCGCTCACCACCCTGGTCAACAACGCCGGCAACCTGGTAAAAAAATCCACCGAAGACCTCACCGAAGAAGAACTGCTCTCCGTCCTCGACGTCCACCTGGTCGGCGCTTTTTCTCTAAGCAAATACGCCGCCCGTCGCATGATGGAAAACGGCGGCGGCAGCATCATCTTCACCGCCTCCATGGCCTCCCTCTTTGGCATTCCTTACGTAACCGCCTACTCCGCCGCCAAGTCGGCGCACCTGGGCATGATCCGCACCATGACCACCGAATGGGCCGCCAAGGGCATCCGCATCAACGCCGTAGCCCCCGGCTGGATTATGACCGACCTGGCCCGCTCGTCGCTCGACACCGACCCCGAGCGCAAGCGCAAAATTCTCAGCCGCACGCCCATGGAGCGTTTTGGCGACCCCGAGGACATCGGCTGGGCCGCCGCCTTCTTGGCCTCGCCGGCGGCCAAGTTTATCACCGGCGTCTGCCTGCCCGTCGACGGCGGCGCCTCGATCGGCTTTTAATAACCCGGAGCAAGATCGTGAAAATCACTTCTATCGAACGCATCGACCTCGACATCCCCTACGTCGAACGTATCCAAGAGCACCTGCAAAAGGGCTGGGGCCTGGCCAACCGCGCCACCGACGACGAATACGCCGCCGACAAAGAAAAATTTCACCGCGAATGGCGCGCTTTCCCAACGCCCAGCGTACAAACCTCTATCTACCAGGTGCACACCGACGAAGGCTTGACGGGCACCGGCGAGGGCGTCCCTCTGGACGACGCCCAACTCCAGTCTTACGTCGGCCGCAACCCCTTTGAGTTCATCATGGACGACGGCCCCGGCCCCCTGCAAATTGCGTTCTACGACCTCATGGGCCAGTTCCTCAACCTGCCTCTAACCGCCGTCATCGGGCCGCACCGCGAGCGCGTGCCCATGGCCTATTGGTCGCAGTGCTTCCCGCCCGACGTCATGCAACAAGAAGCCAGAATCGCCCTGCAAAAAGGCTACACCACCCACAAATTTAAACGCCGCGCCCACACCGACGTGGTCGAACAGGTCGCCGGCATCGCCGCGGTTGCCCCCGACGACTACGGCGTCACCATCGACGCCAATCAGACCTTTGGCACCACCCAGCGCGCCGTCGACATCGGCCGCAAACTGCAAGATTATCCCCAGGTCAAATGTCTCGAATCGCCCATCGACCAGACCGACGTCGACGGCTATCGCACCATCAAGCAGGAATTGGGTTATCCCCTGGCCATTCACTACGGCAGGCCCGATCCCGTCACCGCGCTACATTCAGGCGTCTACGATTACTTTGTTTTGGGCAGCTACATTGCGCAACTGACGCGCAGCGCGCACGTGGCCGCCGCCGGCGACAAGCCGTTTTGGATGCAGGTAGCGCTGGCGGCAGACATCGCCGGCGCTTTCACCGTCCACCTGGCCGCCGCCATTCCCAACGCCACTCTCAGCCACATTTCCCTGCACATACTGCTGGAGCGCTCTTTATTAAAAGACCCGCTCGCGGTAGAAGAAGGGCATACCGCAGTGCCTCAAAAATCCGGCCTGGGGGTTGAACTGGATATGGACGTCGTCGAAAGCTACCGCGTTAAATGATCCAACCTGCTCCATTCAGCGGCATCCATCCGACCTGCCAAACATTGACGGACACCGCACACAGAAGTATTATCCAGCACAATCGTCCCGCCGCGGACAACCCGGCAGGCACTGTTACAATATCCCAGAAAGATTCTCTATGACGGGCGGTGAGCTCTTAATCGAAAGCCTCAAAGCGCAGGGCATACGCTGCATCGTCGGCATGCCCGGCAACCAGAACATCCACCTCTACGACCCCCTTTTGCGCGTTGGCGGCATCGACCACTACCTCATCCGCAACGAGCAAAGCGCCACCCTGGTGGCTAACGGCTACGCCCGCGCCTCGGGCCAGGTGGGCTGCACCCTCACCGTGCCCGGCCCGGGCTCCACCAACGCCTCCACCGGCCTGGGCGACGCCCTCACTGACAGCGTGCCGGTACTGCTGCTCACCGGCGGCACCGAAGTGGCCTACGACGACCGCGACCGCAGCAAGTGTTTTCACGGCCTCGACCAGCCCGCCTTCTTTGCCTCCATCGCCCGCTTCTTCGCCCGCCCATCCAGCATCGAGGAAATCCCCGCCGCCGTAACCGGCGCCTTTAAAGCCCTGCGCGCGCCGCGCCCCGGCCCGGCGGTCATCGAACTGCCCGCCGATGTCGCCGCCGCCGAGGGTCGGGCCGACATTCCCGCCTACGTCGAAACCGAACGCCCGGCCCCAGACGAAGACGCCCTCGCCGCCGCCGCCCAACTGCTGCGCACCTGCAAACGCCCCATCCTCCTAGCCGGCTACAATGTCATAGCCGCCGACGCCACCGCAGAATTGCGCGCCGTCGCCGAAGCCCTGCACGCCCCCGTCATCCTCACCCGCCTGGGCAAGGGCGCCTTTCCCGACGGCCATCCTCTGTGCATGGCCCACTGCCGCGGCAAAATCGCCGACGCGCTGCTGCCAGAAGCCGACGGCCTGCTCTCCATCGGCTGCCGCTTCACCCAGATCGACACCTCAAATTGGACCTTATCGCTGCCTGCGCCCCACATGCAATTTGACCCCGACCCGGCAGAAATCGGCCGCGAATACTCCGCCGACCTGGGCGTCGTCGG
>CAXGRO010000355.1:0-6192 GCA_964012055.1 uncultured bacterium | reverse complement strand
CGCGCACGGCGGTTTTGCCGCCGTAGCTGAGGCCGTAAAAGGCCATGCGGGCCGGGTCGACAAAGGGTTGTGCGGCCAGCCACTGGAAGGTGTGCTGGTGCTGGGTGATGATAAACGAGAACAGCGAGAGTTTGAGCGGGTTGGCCAGGCGTTGCAAGACGCGGAAGTCGTCCTGGCCGATGTAGGGATTTTGCGGTGCGTAGGCGACAAAACCGCGCTCGGCCAGGCGGCAGGCGTAGCGGTGGTAGGAGGGGTTGTCGACGGCCGGGTCGGCCACGTTTTGGGGGCGGCCCTCCAGACCGTGCTGGCAGACGACGAGGGGGGCGACGCTCGTTTTGTTTGATGCGTTTGGGCACCAGCAGAATGCCGTAGGCGAAGACGTCTTCGTAGACGTCGAGGACCACTTCGTAGCCGCGGTAGGCGGGCTCGTCGTAGATCTGGCGGGTGCGCGGTTTGGCGGCCATGCGCGGTTTGGGCAGCTTGCCGATGACTTCTTCCCAAAAGTGGCGGCGGTAGGACTTGCTCGATTTTTCCCAGGATGCCAGGTCGCCGGCGAGAGCGACGGCGTTAAGAAACCTGGAGGTCGGGGGCGCAGCGCGGGTCGACCAGGCCGATAAGGCGCTGGAAGTGGCGGCGGTTGGGTTCTACAGATTGCACATAGCGGTGATGGGAAGTGAAGTTGCGCTTCCAGTGGCGCGGGCGGCGCTGAGCGGCAGCGGCGGTAGCGCGGCGCAAATAGCGGTTGATGCTGGCCACCATGGCGGCAGCCAGGTCGCCGTTGTCGGTGAGGAGATCGGTGTTGGGGAGGGGGGCGGCTGCTGTTGGACATTAGCCTTTGAGTCCCAGCATGGCGGCGGCGTTGCGCCAGGCAATGCGTTCTTTGGCGCGTTTGGGGGCGTTGAGCACATCGAGTTTGAGCAGGGCGGGCTCGGGCACGTTGAGCGGCATGCCGGTGCCAAAGGCCAGGTGCTGGAGGCCGGCTTTTTCGATGAACTCGGGTATGTTGTTTTGCAATACCGCGGTCATGCGCGAGATTTCGACGAGGAAATTGGCTTTAGCCGGAAACTGGCCGCCGTCCAGTCCCAGGGCGTTGAGCAACATCCACCTGGTTTTGGGGCGCAATTTGACGGCCTGAATGAGCGCCGCCGGGCTCATATCGGCGGCGGTGTCAAAGGGGTGGCGGGTGCGGCGGTCTTCGATGCGCATGGGGACCTGTACCGCCCAGCCCAGCTGGGTGGCGGCGTCAATCAGGTCCAGGGCGGCGGTGTCGGTGAGCTGGTAGCCGTGGTATTGCGGGTAGAGGCGCAGGCCCTGTAACTCCAAATTTTCGGCGCAGCGGCGCAGGTCCTCTTCCCAGCCGGGGAAGGTGGGGTTGAGGGTGGCAAAGGGAATGAGGCGGTCGCGATGGCGGCGCGTCTCCTTGGCAATTTCTTCGTTGGCCGAGTGGGCGTTGCGGTAGAATACGCCGTTGAGCGAGGCGACCACGGCGCGGTCGATGCGGCGTTGGTCCAGGCGTTTGGCCAGGGCGGTGGCGGTGTTGTGGCGCAATTGGCGGAAGGGCCAGTGGCCGATGTAGGTGTTGATGTCGATGAGCATTTTAATTCCTTCCGTCCAGCAGTTTCTGCATGTTTTTCCAGAACAGCAGCTCTTTTTGGGCCTTGCTCAGGTCGGCGCCCGTTATTTTTCCCACGCCGCCCTCCATAGTCATGTCGGTGCCAAAGAGCAGGCGGTGGGCGCCCAATTCGCGCACGCACATTTCCACCATGCCTTCGTCGATGATGGAGCCGCTGGTGTCGAGGTACACGCTGGGGGCACGGCGCAATTGTTTTATGGACCACTCCCAGTCGCCGCCGCCGCCGATGTGGGCCTCTATAAAGCGGGCCTCGGGATAGAGTTGGGCGGCGCGCACAAAGTCGCCGGCGTGCGACATATTGGGCTGCTGGTCCCAAAAGGGGCGCGAGGTGACGTAGCCGGCGTGTTCGAGAATGGGCACGTTCTCTTTAATCGCTTTCTCGATGGTGGGGTGTACCGCCGGGTCCCACAGCTTGTACTGGTTGTAGAGCTTGACGCCGATCATGCCCTGGTCGAGGCAGCGGTCGATTTCTTCCACCGACTCCTTGTGGCCGGGCACGATGTAGCAATAACCCAATATGCGGCCCTTGTAGGTGCGCATGGATTCGAGCACGGCGTCGTTGCAGGCGCGCACCTGGTCGTAAGTGGGCATGCCGCGGGTGACGGGGATGGAGACGCAGAGTTTTTCGATACCAAGGCGGTCGGCGGCGTCGATGACGAGGTCGTTGTGTTCCCAGCCCCAGTTGGCGCCGTTGCCGTTGACGTGCATGTGGGAGTCTATTTTTCTCACGAGTTTGGCCTTTCTGCACAATAAATATTGTAGGCGTTGGGCAAGGTGCCGCCGTCGACCAGCAGGGTGTGGCCGTTGACGTAACTGGATTCGTCCGAGGCCAAGAAGGCGGCGGCGGCGCCAATTTCGCCGGGCAGGCCGGCGCGTTCGAGCAGGGCCAGCGGCGACGGCTGCGGCGGCGCGTCGTCGGGTTGGTCCACCTGAATGGCGCCGGGGGCGATGGCGTTGACGCGGATGTTGTGCTGCGCCAGGTCGGTGGCCATGGATTTGGTGAGGTTTTCGATGCCGCCTTTGGCGGCGCCGTAGGCGGCGCAGCGCGGTTGAGCGACAAAGCCGTTGACCGAGGAAATGTGGATGATGTTGCCGCCGCCGCGTTCGGCCATGATGCGCCCGGCGATTTGCGAGCACATAAAGACACCGGTGAGATTGACCGACAGGATGCGGTCCCAGGTGTCCTGGGTCATTTCGAGAAAATCGCCGTTGTAGCCGGTGATGCCGGCGTTGTTGACCAATATGTCGACGCCGCCGTAGTGCGCAACCGTGGTTTCGACAAGGCCTTCGACGGCGTCGCGCTGGGAGACGTTCGTCTGCGCGAAGAGCGCGGTGCCGCCGGCTTTTTCTATTTCGCCCTGGGTGCGCCGGCCGCTTTCGGGATCGCGTTGGGCCAGCACGACGCTGGCTCCTTCGCGGGCAAAGCGGTGGGCGATGCCGCGGCCAATGCCGCGACCGCCGCCGGTGACGATGGCGATTTTTTCTTTTAATAGCATGTTGTTTACAACCTCAAAAAGAGTGGTGTTGAGATTAGGTGATAAAAAAATACATGCAGTAATCAAGAGAATTTAATCTTTCCTTTGTCCGCTTCAATATAATCGAAAAAGTATTGGTGTGAAGAGGTTGCCAAGGTCCGCCAAACCCGCTAGAATCACCAAATAAGATATAACTCTTGTGCGGAGGCCATAATATGAGCGAAGAAAGAGTGGCGATTCTCAAAATGCTGGAGGATGGCAAGATCACGGCCGCGGAAGCCGAGCGGTTGTTAAACGCCCTGGGCGGAGAGGAGAAAAGCGATGAGGAAGACAAAGATATATTCGACGCGCTGGGCGAGGGCATCGACCGGGCGTTTAAGGCGGTGCAGGGCATTAGTTTTGGTAAGATTGTCGACGAGACCGTGTCGTCGGTGGGCCAAACCGTGGAAGCAGTGCAGCGCTCAAATGTGGGCGACATGGTGAGCGAAATGATCGACGAGGTCACCGACAGCATTGGCGACATGACCGGCGAGCGCAAACGCGAGTTGTCGCAGAAGAGCGAGTGGGCGCTGGAGGCCGAGGAAGCGGTGCGTCTGAAGGCCAATACCAGCAACGGCGAAGTCGAAATGGTGGGCGTAGACGAGGACGAGGTAGAGGTGAAGGCGTTGGTCAAGGTAAAAGCGCCCGACGAGGCGGCGGCGCGGGCGTTTTTTGAGCAGGTGGTAGTGAGCGTGGAGCGTCAGGGAGACGAGATTGTGGTAAAGAAAGAACACCCCAAACCGCCCAGAAAGGTGCGGGTCTCGGTCAGTTATTACATCCGCTGTCCGCGGTGGCTAGAAGCGGACGTGCACACGCTCAACGGCGGGGTGCGGGTGCACGGCATGGCGGCGGCGATCCAGGCGTCAACGGCCAACGGCAATGTGGAATTGCGCGGCGGCCGGGGGCGGTTGCGCGGGCGCACCAAGAATGGCAAGGTTTTGGCCGAGATAGATTTTTTGGAAGAAAGTGGAGAGTTTTCCTCGGCCAACGGTCGGGTAGAGGTAAAGGTTGGCGCGGGGCAAGCTCCGGTGGAGGCGCAAACGCTCAACGGTAGTGTGGTGTTGACGTTGCCGGCGGATTTTGATGGACAATTGGACGCGCAGACCAGCAATGGGCGGGTGCGCAGTGATTTTCCGGTGGTGCAGGCCGGGCCGGGGCGCAAGAATAAGTTGGCAGGGCCGTTGGGCAAGGGGGGAGAGACGTTGGTGAAATTAAAGACTTTAAATGGGAATATAGATTTAAAGTGGCTGGAAGAGGGAGGTTAGTGGGTGGCGAGGGCTTGGTTGAGCTCGGGGGAGGCGGTCTTGCCTCTGGTGCTTTGTGAGTCCCAGGGCGGCCTGCCCGGCCCTACACCCCCACAGCCCTGGAGGGCTGTGAGTTCCGGCCGCTCTTTCCCCCGACCACTCTCCCACAAAGCACCGCCGGCAAAACCGCCTCCCCCGAGCTCCAGTGGACGTATGGTTTATTGACTGCGTTGGGGGTGGGGGAGGTCGTAGATGAAGATTGAATGGCCGATGTGGGCTATGGGTTTGTGTTGCCAGAGCCACTCGTAGAGGGTTTTGCCGTGGCCGTACATGTCCATGTAGACGCCGGTTAGATTGGTGGCGCTGATGGCGATGAGGCCACCGGTGGGGAGGACGACTTCCTCGTCGGAGGGGCGGGGCAGGACGTAGCTGGGCAGCCAATCGAAGTTGAGGCCGTAGAGCGCCGGGTCGACCGTGCCAAAATAACTGAGTTTGATGCGGGCGATGCCGCGCTCGTCCATGTATTTCTTTAATTCCTTCAGATCCTGTCCCCAGTCGAGGTTGGAATCCACCAGATAGCGGTAGCCGTTTTGCGGGCCGCCGACTGTTTCGTTGAAGTAGGCCAGGTGGTGGGGGTGGATGCGGGCGGCGCCGATTACATACCACACACATAATAGGCCGACTATATATTTTCTCCAGGTGGTGGTGTTAGAGGGCAGGGTGGTCGAGGCCAGGAGAAAGAAGAAGGGGTAGGCCGGCAAGAGGTAGCGGAGGCCGATGTTCTTGCTGCCGACGAATATGAAAACGGCGCTGAGTAAAAGCGGCGGCAGGACGAGGAAGCCGAGTTCGAGGCGGTCATTGCTGCGGAGCAAGGCCGCCAGACCTAGGGCTGTAAGGACGAGAGTGGGTAGCGGTGTTTTGATGAGCGCGGCAACCGGGTAATAATACCACCAGCCCTCGGTGGAATATTCGCCGGCCAGGTAGGCCTGGTGGCCGCCGCCCAGGTCCCACCACTGCGAGCGCAACACCAAGAGATAGGGATCTACCTGAAAACCGTAGCCAATCCAGAGAACCAATAGTCCCATCAAGACGACGCCGGCGTAGAGGGCGCTGGCGCCGGTCCAGGGATTGGCGTTGGGCCAGAGCATCGCCAGTTTTTGTTTGTCCTCGGTGCGGGCGCAGGCGATAAACCAGAGCAACAGGGCGCCCAGAATGGCAAAGAGGATCAGGGCGGATAGTTTGCTTAACAGGGCCAGGCCCAAGCTGCATCCGGCGAGCGCCGCAGCGCGCCGGGAAGGATTTAATAAGAGGAGGCGAAAGGTGTAGACAGAGAGCAAAAAAGTCGCGGCAAAAATAAAATCGGTGTTGATGAGGGGAGCGTGAGCCAGGACATTGGGCGAAAGGGCGAGGAGAATAAGCGCCAGCAGGGGGCGGCCGCCAATTTGGCTCGACCAGCGGTAGAGCAGGAAACATACGAGGGCGGCAAAAACGAGGGAAGTCGAGCGGCACAGAAAGAAGAAAAACTCGCCGTCGTAGGCCGGGTCGAGCAGGAGGGCGTTGCCGCGCGCCACGTCTGCCGAGCGCAGCCAGCGGATGTCGTCGCGGGCGATGGACTCGTCGTAGCGCCAGTGTTGCGGGTCTATAGGGTAGAAGAGAGCGGGGAGGCCGTGCAGGTAATAGGCTAGTGGCGGGTGGGAGGCGGCGGCCGGCACATCCCACTTGCCGTTTTCGAGCAGGTAAGCGCCCAGACCGATATAGCCTACTTCGTCGAAGGTGGGGGATTTTTCTCAGGCGGCGTGCA
>CAXGRO010000354.1:0-6196 GCA_964012055.1 uncultured bacterium | reverse complement strand
GCGTAAACGCCCTCACTTCCTCGTCATTACAGGCATACACAAAACTGTGAATGCGCGCCGGCTGCGGCGGCAACACCTGCACCGGCCCGCGCTCGTCCACATAACCGATCACCAGCGCCTGAAACTCCGTGCGCAACAACTCAAATATCTGCGGCTGCTCCAACCGCAACTCCTCTTCGGTTTTGCCGTACGCCGTCGGCCGCCTGCTGGGCTCAATAGAATGCGTAAACACATTAAACACTATGCCCACCACCGGCATCTCCGACTCCACCCGCACAAACCGCCCAAACGAAGGCGCCCCGTGCAAATGCGCCGACTCGGCAATCAGTTCCGTAGTACTGCTCTCGACAATCTCCCCAATGTGGTCTGCCGCACTCCCATTCCCAAGCGCATCCCCCCCCTTCTCCTCCCCCATAAACTCTTTTAAGGACCGCCGCGGCTTCTCTTTAACCGTATCCAATTCGCCTCTTCTCCAGTCTATAAATCTCTATATACTCGCATGCCGCTTCTTAAAACTCTTAGTAGAAACCTGCGTCTTTATATCGTTTTTAACGTACATATCGCGCAGCACCCGATAAAACGCCTCGCGATCCGCCCCCCGCACCACCGCGTGTTCATGCGCCTCCGACAACGTAACCGGATACCCCTGCCCCTTCTCCGCCTGGTCGTACACACAGGCGTGCACCATGTCGAGCAATTCCCCGTCCTCGGCCACCCACTGAGGAATCTCCACCCGCCCAATCTCCGCCCCCACGTGCAAATAAAAGAAGTAAATGTAGTGGTCGCCGTATTCCTCCAATATTTTCGACATGCTCTGGAACACCGGGGTGCGTTCCCCCAGTTTTAATACCCGGCGCAACAGCGTGGCGTCGTTAACCCCATCAATTGGCGTGCAGGGCAGACCACCCGCCCGCTCCACATCGGCCTGTAATTGCTCCACGTCTTCGGCCCCCAAGGCAAATTGATTTTCCGCCTTCCACGGGCAGCGATCGCAATCGGCCGCCTCCAAAGGGCACAGCCCCAATTTGAGCGCATTGACCAACTCCTGACTGCCCGGGTGGCTGATGTAGCCGGCCACCGGCACGCGCGCCCTTTGCAAATCGCTAAACCCCTCCAGGGTAGACTCCAGATAGGCCTCTTTAAAATCCTGGGGGCGCCCCTCCAAATTCCACAAAACCAGCGTGCCGTCCGACAGCGCCAACACCCGGTGCCCTTCGTCGTGGGCCGCCAGGGCCAATTCAGTCAGCTCGGTGAATTCCATCAGGCTGCGCTTAAACCCCACCATGTCGCGGTTGGCAAAGAGGCGCCGTCCGCCCCACTCTTCAAAGAGGTCCTCCTCGCGGTAATAGAGCGTGGGTTTGCTGCTCATCAGCGGTTTTTCGCCAGTGCCATAGTGCAGCAACACATAGCCGATATTGATCAGATAGCAGGACGAGATTTCGTGCCGGTCTGGAAAAATCTGCGAGCCGTCGGTGGCCGCCACACTCACACTTTGCGGCCGCGATGGCAGCGGGTAGCGCCGGTCCATGGGCTCGACCAAACCGGGCAATAGCCACGACGTGCGGCTCGCTTGTATTTTGCGGCGCAGCGCCTCCCAATCGGGCCCAAAGCGCTTTAACTGGCGCAGCGCCAGGTCTTGGCGCTTTTGGAAATCTTCCTGCAGCGCCCGCTCGTCGGCCACCATGGAATCGATTTGCGTCTTTATGGCGTACAAATCGAGCATGGAATTAGCCGAGCCCTTGCGGCGCGCTCTCGACTTGCCCCGCTGCAGTAAATGACTTTTTTTTCGCGGCCCCTTCATGTGTCGCCTCTATTCGCTCCACGTCTCTCCTCCGTCCGCGGAGATGCGCGTGTGTTTTTTCCACTCGCCCACCGAAGCGTCTGCGCCGAAGCGGCGCAGCTCCCCCGCTTCGGTCTCGGCGATCTCTACGCCCACCTGGCCGCTGCCGTCGGGGCGGTTGGTCTCTACCCGCAGGTGGACGAACTCCACCTCATCTGCCAAAATTTCAAACACCTTGCGCTGCACCCCCATCTGGCGCAATTCCAACCCCTCGCGATCGACGTCGCGCACCCTAAAACGCACCACCAGGCGCTTGGCAATCTCGTCGAGAAAGAGGCCATAGAACACGCCGTAGCCGTCATTGACAAAGCGCTTGATCTCGGGCAGATGGTCCTGCAGCGGCAAGCGCGGCCGCTCTTTGGCCTCTTTCTTTTCCTCTTCTACTTCAAACCCTTGCAGCGACGGGCCCCACACCCACCCCTCTACGCGAAAGCGCACCCACTTGCCGTCGCGCTCCAATTGTTCAATTTCGACGCCTTCCAAAAGCGTGCCCAACTTTTTGCCGTTGGGGCCGTCGCGAAAATCCTCTTCCGCCTTTTCTATCACGGCCGGGCCGGACAGGCCCAGCTTTTTGGCCGCCAGCACCACGGCGCTGCTCATCAGCAGCGCCGCCAGCACCAGGCCGACAGCTCTAGAGAATCGAAACATAGAAATATTGCCGTCCTCCGCCCGACACCGAGCCGTCGCGCTGGCGGCAGACCAGCCCCATGCGCTGCAGGGCGTTGAGCCGGTTGCAAACGATGTTGACGTTTTTGTCGAGGGCACTGGACACCTCGGCCGAGGTGGCGCATTTTCGCTCCACTAACACGTCGAGCGCCTCCTGCATGGGTCGCTTGAGGGCGCCCAAAAGCGCGGCGTGACCGCCGTCGTCTACCAGCACCGCCAAATCGCGCAATTGCATGACCGCCTCAACGGTTTCGCGCACCGACATATTGGCGTTGCGCAAAAACACAAAGCGGTGACCCAACTCGCCGCTGCGCAGCCGCAGCAGCAATTTGTTGAGCATTTCGTCGGCGCAGGAGACATCTACAAAAGAAACGTCGGAAAAGTCCAGCGGCGTCGCCGTGTGGTCGGGCGTCGCCAGCATGTGGCGCATGAGCTCTTCTAGCAACTCGGCACCTTTGGGGCGGCCGCTGAGAATGCCCTGTTCAGGCGCAAAAACAAATGGCGCGGCCTCGTTCATAGCCTGCCGCTGAGTGGGGGCCAGTAGCGCATCGTTCATCGACATCCCTTTTTGTGTTAGATCGGCCACAGCTCAGTTTAATTGAATACAATTAAACCCATAATATGGGACTTAGGCCAAAAAGTCAAGCGCTTTTCCGCCTGCAGTACACCATATATCTGACCGGTAAACCGGGCTATGCCCAGATAGTGGGGTTATTGGGCCGCGCGCTCGGACACATACCAGACGGCGATAAAAATCGCCGTCAAGACTACAGATACACCAACGGCTACCAGTAAAATTAGGATGGGTTCGTATTTGGGCGGTTTGGGCGGGTTGGGATTTTCGCCGAACAAAGTATATACCTCAATCGCGTTGGTACAGCGCAATGCTGATCATAGTTCCAGGAAATGGGCAGGAGACAAATTCGGTTTGTCGGTGCCCGCGAATGTACAGGCGCGTGTCCCCCGAGCGGATGTGGAGGTTGCCGTCGTAGCGGTGGCAAATCTTGTTGACGATGTACAGCCCCAACCCCCGCGAGGGATCGCGCGAAAAATGTTTTTGCAGCGAGTTGGCAATGGCGGCGCCGTGGCTCCAGCCCCCCACATCGTGGTGCTGCGACAGGCTCTTTTTGATGCCGATGCCCAGGTCGCCCACTCCTATGACCACGTATTTGCGGTTGTTGCGCGGATTGCGGTAGCGCTGCGCCGTCACATACCCCCAATTCATACTGTGGTCGAGGATGTTGTGGCATAACTCAGCAACGACATTCTTAAATTGATTAATTTCTACCTCTCGATACTTCAACTCCTCCGCCAAAATAGCCTCGACCCGCTGGCCTATGTTTCCCAAAACGGTCTCCACGTCGAGGCGCTCTTCAATGCGGGTAATC
This sequence comes from uncultured bacterium, assembly GCA_964012055.1. GTDB lineage: Bacteria > Latescibacterota > UBA2968 > UBA8231 > UBA8231 > CAXGRO01. The sequence goes on along the minus strand of CAXGRO010000354.1, from coordinate 2,302 downwards.
TCTAGCAGAGCTTCACTTTCGGCCTTTTCGCGCTCCTGGTCCACCAGCAGGCCGGGACCGGCCAATTCCACCAAACCGCTCAACGCCTCGGCAAAGCGCACCCGTCCCAGATAACTGCGCAAGGTGGGCGCCTGCGGCATGCGGTAGACCACCCGGTCGCAGAGGGTGCGCGCATAGCGCCCCATTAGACAAAGCACCACCAATCCGTAGGGCGCAATAAAACGCAGGTGGCTCAAATCCAATTCCAACTGGGGGCCGGCGCCGTTCTGGCGACTGTAGTCGAGAAACTCCAGCAGCAGCGCGTCGGCGGCCTGGGGGGTCAATTGCCCCTCTTGTGCGAGCAGTGCCAAATCCGTTCAGTTCCTTGACTTAACCCTACTTTTTGGGTAGTTTAAAATACTTTTGGCAGGCCGTATTCTCACTGCAATCCAACGCCCTTTATCAGTCGTAGTTCCCTTTGGAACTGAGCGTTATGTCCGAAACGATTTCGACATCTGCCGAGGACATCGAAGTACTGGCGCAGGCCATTCTATCCCTAGACAACGGCCAGGTAGAGCCCGTACCCGACGACGCCTTGCTCTACGACCTTTCCGAACACGTCAAACCCTATATCGACCGCCTCATCGCCCTGCGCCAGGGCGATTCGCTGCTGAGCGACCTGGACGATGGCCCATCCAAAAATAAACGAACTCGCAAAAAACGTAAAACCCGGCGGCGCAATCCCGAAGGTCCGCTGCCCGAATTGGATTCCCTGGCGCCGGAAGAAAAGGCCTATTGGATCTTCATGGAGCGCTACATCCCGCTCGACAGACACCAGGAAATCCTCGGCTACGACTTCGCCCAGGAAGACATAGAAGCCCACCAGCAAGCCCTCCACCGTATGATCGACAACCTGCTCGTTTTGGTGCCGACCATCGACGCGGCCCAAGGCGGCGACATCCCGGCCTTGCAACAGATTTTTGCTTCCACCGTGCTCTTCTTTCGCAACCCCTTTCTCGGCGACGACGACGGCCACCCAACCCCCTGCACCATCGAAGCCCTGCGCCAGCGCTTTCCCGCTTATTTTTACAAGCGCCGCAAAAAACCCAATTGGTTTGAGCGCTTCCCTTTTTACACTGCACCACTGGAAGAAGCCAAGTGGGTGTTGTGCGATACCGAAGCGCTCAATTGCACCTTGCGCCGCCCCGAACGCAAATTGGCGGGTTACGCCCGCCACTGGGGCATCTCCGACGATCAAGCGCCGCATAAAACGACGCTTGAAGATATTTACGACCGCATCATTTGTGGCGAAGCACTGGAAGAAAATGTATTTGCCGGCGCCTACAACGCCTGCACCGCGACCCACTACCGCAGCAGGCGCAAAAAGGCGGGCAAAATGGTCTACACCGTGCAAAAAAGGCGTAAGATCGTCATTAACGGCAGCGACGGCACCCCCCACTGGAAAGCGGGTAAGCGCTTGTGGCCCGTAGCCCATCCGTGTTTGTCCTTCTCCTAAACCGTCGATCTGCGGAGCACTATTGTGAGCGAAGATACCAAAACAGTTGACAAGTTGGACGAGATCCTACACCGGGAGGAGCGCAAATTTCTCATAAATCAATTTGCCCGGCGCCTGGTAAATGGACTCGAAGAAGCCAACGGAGATGAACTGAGCGAGCAAGTCATCGAGTCGCTGCTGGTAGCGCGCCCACAGGTCAACGCCGAGTTGGCCGATCGCATAACTTCCCTATTGCAAGCTCAGGGACGCGACGAAGAATGGGAAACCCAACCTTCCGAACTCGAAGCGGCCTTTGCCGAAGCCGAAGCTGAATCCAAGCAGGCGGCCAACGGTCGATCGTCTAAAGCAGCACCCTCGGGACAAAACGCAGCGAAGGGAAGCGATAGCGCCGCCGCATCCGTCTTTGATGAGGAGGACACGGAGGAGGAGAGTGTAGGCGAAGACAGAGCCGTTGAAGTGGAAGAGGAAACTGCGGAAGAAGAATCAGAGGCAATAGATGGCGGACTCTTCGATGAAGATGAGGAGATCGAATCAAACGAGGACGGAGAGGAACTTTCAGATGCAGAAGGAGGCCTCTTTGAAGAGGCTGAGGAAGAGGACGCATTGGAACCAGAAGTGGACGAAGAAGACGAGGAAGACGAGAAAGACGCACTAACTCCAGAAGAAAGCGGAGAGGACGAGGAGGAGACAGGAATAGGTTTATTTGAGAAGGAAGAAGAGGAGGAGGAGGCAGGTGTACTTTTTGGACAGGATATTTACTCGGGAAATAAAAAGAAAAAGAAATCCACTAAAGAAGACCCCGAAGGT
>CAXGRO010000353.1:0-6204 GCA_964012055.1 uncultured bacterium | reverse complement strand
GCCGAGCAAGCTGCTGAGGCGTTTTAAGTTTTCTTGGCAGAGGGCGAGTTGTTGTTGACAGCGCCGCAACGATTCCTCAAGGCCGGGATCTACGCCCACTATGAGTTCGGTAGAGGTGCCGTTGGGCGAACCGGCAAAACTGGCCTTAATTCCCTTTGCCGCCAGCACTTTACCGCCAGAAATAGTTCCCGAACGCCGGTTGCCTCCTTGATGTACGATTACTTGCCCTTCGCAGCGGACGTTGGCTCCAAAAATATAGCTGCCAATAATTAAATCGGTTCCGGTGCGCACCGTTGCGTCGGCAATAAATTTGGCTGTGATGGAGCCGCAGGCAACGGCGCGGGTTTTGTCCCCCACAATGCCGCCAGACACGATAATATCGCTTTCGGAATGCAAATGGGCGCCGGCTTCAACCATGCCTTGCACATATATATTGCCCTGGGCTTTAACGGAAAAGTTGGAAAGTACCGAACCGCCAATATACACATCGCCAGAAAAGTCGACGTTGCCGGATTGAAAGTCGATATCCCCAGAATATGTCAGCGTTTCGTAGACGTGCAGGGCGCTGTTCTCTAAGCGCACCCGGCCGTCGATAGTGGCGCGGTAGACCAGCGCGTCACTATCTTCGTCCACTTCGACATTGGTTCCGGTGCTGAGGTTGGCCACTTTGCCATCGATGGCGGTCAGCGTTGCGCCGGTGACAGTAAATCCGGCCTTGCCCTGAGTCGCTGGAAGTACGCGGGCTAGAACTGTGTTTTCGTTTATATCGACGCCAAATTGAATTTCGCGAAAATCTATGCTGCCGTCGGGCAGTATTTTGCCGGGTTTTCGTTCGCAGTCGACCTTGAGTTGAATTTGAGCGTCGCGACCGTGTTGCGGCAATTGGCCCTGGGCAATTAAAATGAGCGAAGTTTGGTCGATGCGCGCGGCAAAAGAGTCCAATATCTCGTCGCAGGCATCGGGGGAAAGGCCCTGGACTATATTGTTGTCTTGCAGCAATTCTACGAGGTGTTCAGCTGCGGGTGCAGATGCGCCCAGGGGGGGGATATAAGCAAAGGCGGCCTGGGTCTGCTCGGCGCATATATGCAGCGGCGGCCGAACCGATAGGGCGTCGTCGCGAATAAAAAAGTAGCCACAGGATGAGGCCGTAAAATGGCATTTGTCCTCGCTTAATTCAACATTGGCGCCCGGTTTGAATTTGGCTGTCTTGTTTTGAGGTGCAGGGATGGGACGACCAAATACGTCGGTGCCAGGAGTGCCTGCTGTGCCGGCCTGAAATTCGGCCAGCAATTCGCCTTTTTGCACCCATATCGCTGCGCAGTCTGTGGACAGGTCGTCAAGGGCACTGTCACCTAGAAAGCGATAGTAGAGTTGGGCCTGACCTTGGATGTTTTCATCTGCATATAAGGGAAAGTGCACTTGGTCGTCGCTGCCAGGTGCTGGTGCTTGACCACGAGCAATTGGCTGGCAGGGTATTGAGTTCAAAGTGCCGATTCCTTGTTCCAAGGCATCGCGGTCGCACTCGACTAAGCCGTGCAGTTTGAGCATGTCGACGATATCGCCTAAGGTGCTATTGTCGCTGTTGGAAAATTCAACAAGATAGGCGGTAAGGAAATCTACTGATATGGCCAGGGAAAGGCTGAATGCCGGATCCACCAGGGCTACTCGAAAAAGGGCGCCGTTTTGATTGTCTGAAGTCTCCTGCAGTGAAACTGCCTCGGGGGCGACGTCGAATAAATGGGCAATTTCGCGGCATTTTTCAGCAAGTGGGTCGTCTGTATCTGGGGCCGCTTGATGAGAATCTTCTAGCTCAGAGGTGGAACGGCTCGACTTCTCGTTTTTTGAGGGAGTGATATCGCTCTCATCGATCAGATTAAAGGCGTCGAGGGCTTTGCGCAGTATGCTTTTGGCCATGCTAACTAGCTTCTCTGAGAGTGGACTTATGGGCACTGACTATAAAGTAGTATTACATTGTCTACATCGGCCGGAGTCAAAATTCCTTGAGGAAAAATGTGAAGGCCTATTTTTTAGCAGCAGGATAAAGAGGAGGTGCGAAATTGAGTCAGGATGTTTTTAAGAAAAAAGCTCGAGCCGTATTTAAAGGCCTTAGCAGCGCTTTCCCCAACCCGCGGGTGGAGTTGGACTACAACAATGCGCTGGAATTGCTGGTGGCCACTGTATTGTCGGCGCAGTGTACCGATGTTAAAGTGAACGAGGTGACCAAAGAGCTATTTGTAAAATACCGCGCCCCAGAGGATTACGCCAAGGTGGCCGTAGAGGAATTCGAGAACGATATCCACGCTACTGGGTTTTACCGCCAGAAGGCCAAGAATATCCGCAAAGCCATGCAAATCATCCTGGCGGAGCACGGCGGGGAAGTGCCGGCCGACATGGAGGCTTTGACGCGCCTGCCGGGTATCGGCCGCAAGTCGGCCAATGTGATTTTGGGTAATATTTACGATATCCCCGGCATTGTGGTAGACACGCACGTGGGGCGGGTGAGTCGGCGGTTGGGGTTGACCGAGGAAGAAGATCCGGTCAAGGTCGAGCACGCTTTAGGCTCATTATTGGCCAAAAAGAACTGGACCAAGTTTGGCCAAATTATCGTTCTACACGGCCGCTATATTTGCAAGGCACGCAAACCGCTTTGCGACGAGTGTTCAGTCATGGCGCAGTGCGATTATTTTCGCAATGTGGTCGCTCCGGAAAAATAATCGAGGCCCCATAGTGGTGGCCGATAGAGTTAGTGAATGAGGGCTAAACTTTGAAAAGAAAGTGCATTACGTCCCCGTCCAGGGTGACGTAGTCGCGGCCTTTTTGTTGCAATTTGCCGGTTTCCTTGGTTTTCTGCCAATCGCCCAATTCGCTCAGATCTTGAAATTTTACTACTTCGACGCGGATAAACCCTTTTTCAATATCGGTGTGGATGGCGCGCCCGGCTTCGGGGGCTAGGGCGCCATATCGCACGGCCCAGGCTCGCACTTCGTCATCGCCTACTGTAAAGAAGGAAATAAGGCCGAGTGCTTCGTAACAGACCTGGGTCAAGCGGTCGAGGGCGGGGCGATCTAAACCTAGGTCTTCCAGAAAAGCCCGCCGCTCCTCTTCGTCGAGTTGGGTGAGTTCTTCTTCTATTTTTGCCGAGACGGCTAGCAGTTTGCAGTTCCACTCCTTAAATAGGCCCTCCAGCGGGGCGAGCGATTCAGTAGATGTTAGTTGATCTTCGCCTACGTTGAGGATGATGAGCAGGGATTTTCGGGTCAAAAAGGGATAGCTGGAAACGAGTTTTTCTTCTTCCTCGGTAAAATCGAATCCAGAAAGTGGCTTATTGGCCTCGAGATGTTGCTGCACCCGGGGCAGCAGTGCCCATTCGGCTTTACTGCGCGCATCGTCTTTCTTGCCGCGCTCTTTTTCCATGCGCTCGAGCCGTTTTTCGACAAAAAGTAAGTCGTTGAGCAATAGTTCTTCCACAAAACTATGGGCGTCGCGCTGGGCGTCTACGGCGCCGTGGACGTGGAAGACAGTGTCGTCAGCAAAGGCGCGCACCAGGTGGCAGATGACATCTACTGTTTCTAACTCCCTTAGTGCCGCGGCATTTTGTTCCGCGTCGGTATCGAGAGCGGGCAGCAGGACGAAGTCCATTATTGCGGGGGTGACTTTCTGGGGCTTGTAGAGCTCGGCCAGGCGGTTGAGGCGCTCGTCGCGCACCCGCGCCAATCCCAAACTGCCGGGGGAGCCATCTTGTCCTGTGAGCAATTTAAAAAGCGTGCGTTTACCCGTTTGAGGAAAACCGACCAGACCTAGTTTCAAGGCGAATTAGAACCTTTCCTGTTGTTTGAGTAAGAACATGATTTCGGCCGGGGTCTGGCAATTGGCAAAAAGTCCGCGGGTTTCTTCGGGGCGCATGAGGGTGGAGATTTGCGCCAGCACCGGTATGTAATTGCGATAGTTTTGTTGCGGCGTGAGCAATAAAAAAATAAAATGTACGGGTTCATCGTAAACTCCGCCAAAATTTACTCCGTCCGGACAAATACCCAGACAACCGATGACATTGGGTAAATCGGGAATGGGCGCGTGGGGGATAGCCGTCTGGTGCCCCAAAGCGGTGGAGGTCTTATCTTCGCGTTGCAGGGCCGCGTCGAGAACGAGTTGGCGCTTTGACGAAGGCACCTGCTTTTCATCCACTAAAACATCCACCAATTGCGTAATGGCGTCCCATTTGTCTTTGGGGCGTAGGTCAAGGCGTATGGTTTGTTCCCAAAAAACGTTGCTGAGCAGAATAGTGTTGGGTGCCGGGGAGCGCACCATGAGCACCGAACTGGGAATTTGGTTGGCGATTTCGTCGGGTATGGAGCCGGCCAGGTAGCCGGCCTGGCGCCAATCGTTGGACGCCCCCAGCACCACCAAATCGTCTTTTTTGACGCGGTTGACGATGGGGGCAACGACGTCCTGAGACGGGAGAATGGTGATGGGGTGATCGATCCCGAGCAGTTCCAATTGCAGTTTGGTGTTGTCGTAGACCTGGGTGCAGTAGCGTTTGAAGATTGAGTCTTCGGGAACGCAATTGGGGTCGCGGGCAACGCGCAACACTTCTACTTCGGCCTCCCAGGTTTGGGCGAGGTCGTGACCCACCTGAATGCCCATTAAGGCGTTGTTGCCGCCTCCCGTAGGGGCAAGTATGCGCTGGGCGGGGTGAAAATCGCGATCCTTAAAGATCAAGGTGTCTACGTTCACTGCTTTGGTAAGAGCGCGATTGGCGGCACTGAGTACTGCGTCCTCTTCGACGTCGTGGTGCCAGCCCATGACCATCATATTGCACTGCCATTGGCGCACGGTTTCTTTGATGCCTGCGGTTACTGAAGACCCTTCTACTATGTGGAAAATAGCGGGGACCCCCATGGCCACAGATAGTTGGCAGGCCTCTTCTAAGAGGCACTTGGTTTGGGGGAGTGTGTCTTCGCGTGTAACTATATGGGTGAGGTGGAGTTCGCCGCCGCGCGGTTGGGCCAGGGTGGCGGCCAGTCGCACCAGTGATTCTTCGGCCCCTGGATCTTCTAATGGAACCAATATGCGCAAGTCTGTTTCTTCAACTATATGCATTGTCAATTGTTCAAAATAGTCGTATGTGGTAAAATATAATCTTTACATAAGACCATCCTGGCGTCAGGCGGCGGCAAATCCCGTAGCAGGCGTTGTCCCCAGCGACATATTTAGCAATATGTCTCCTGCGGTCGCCCTGGTTACGGAATTTTGACTCGCGCTTGGACAGAGGACCGTATCATGGAATGACTTCTAGTGCACCACGTTTTACTAAACATAAATATACCCTTGTTTTTTTTCCAGTTCTGTGACCGGCTTCACAACTTTTCACGCGTTTTCCGGCAGGCAGAAGCAGTTGCATAGCCCCAGTACTTTGATTAATTTCAGAGCGGATAGAATGTCTATTCGAGGGGGTTATACATGACCGTTATAACTGTATCTCGCCAATTGGGCAGCGGCGGCGATACCATCGCCGAACAAGTAGCAGAAGCTCTGGGTTACGAGTATATTGATCGTCGTCTAGTGGAAGAAATAGCCGCGCAGACGGATACTTCCACTGAAGAGGTAGAGAAATACGACGAGAAAGGGGAAGGGCGCATTAAGCATTTTTTAAAGCGCCTTCTGGTACCCGAGGTAAATCCGGGCGGTTTTCCACTTTCTTCGGCGGCGTATTTTCCCGAATTTGGCCTGGAGTTCCCCTATGTGATGGATAGGGAAAGCGAGCCGGCTGCCACCTATTTGGACCGCGGCACCTATCAACTGCTCATTACAACGGTAGTTCAGGAATACGGCCAATCGGGCAAAGCGGTCATTGTGGGGCGGGCGAGTCAGGTAATCTTAGCGGCGCACGAACAGGCGCTCCACATCGGGGTTGTCGCCCCCTTTGAGCGGCGGCGACAAACTATAATGCAAGCGCGCCAAATGGACGAAGAAAGCGCCGGTAATCTTTGCGAGCAGCACGACCGCTATCGCGAACTTTATTTGCGCAATTACCACAATATAGATTGGGACGATCCGCTGCTCTACCACCTTACTTTAAACACGGATAAAATAGCTGTAGAAGAGGCGGTAGATTTAATTGTGCACTATGCCAAAAACAATACTGTGACACGTTTTCGATTTTGAGCGGATTTTTGTAAGGTTGAAATTCGTAAGTGATTATTTATT
>CAXGRO010000352.1:0-6223 GCA_964012055.1 uncultured bacterium | reverse complement strand
AACTACTGCGGCCAGTACATCGTCATGCGCCCCCTCGACGTCAATCCGGCCGACATCGACCGCCTCTACCTTGCCGGCGGTTTTGCCAATTACATCAACGTGGCCAACGCCATCGAAATTGGCTTCTTGCCCCCCGTCCCCATCGAACGCATCACCAAGGTGGGCAACGCCGCCGCGCAGGGCGCCCGCGAGGTGCTGCTGTCGCGCCCCAAACGCGACGCTATCGAAGCCCTGGTCAAAGGCATTGACCACATCGAGTTGGAGACCACGCCCGACTTCTTTGAAATTTTCGTCGAAGCCTGCCAGTTCAACCCCATGCCCGACACCTTCACTTACCTCACTTAAGGCCGCCGCTATGCACCCCGCCCAGCCCCTACGCTATTCCGGCGCCTGGCAAAAGCGCCCCCTGCGCCAACTGCTCGACGCCGGCGACACCTTTGTACACGTGGTCGAATTGGTGACCTCGCGCGGCCTCATCACCGACCGCAACGGCCGCCGCGTATTGACCCTGGCCCGCCGTCTGGCCGAGCACCCGCACGTGCACACCCTGAGCATCACAGACAACCCCGGCGGCAACGCCATGATCAATGCCGACACCTTAGGCACCGACCTCATCTCGCGCGGCCAGGAGGTCATCATCCACCTCTCCTGCAAAGACTGGAACCGCAACGCCCTGCAGGGCCGCGCCTGGCAATTGGCCAGCGAGGGTTTCGACAACATCCTGGCGCTGTCGGGCGACTACCCCACCAGCGGCTACCAGGGCCAGGCCGGCGGCGTTTTTGACATCGACTCCATCGGCTTGCTCAAAATGCTGGCCAACATGAACGCCGGTCTCAAAGTCAAGGAGGGCCGCAAAACCCAGAAGATGGAGCGCACTCGCTTTCTTTTGGGCGCCGTGGTCAACAACCACAAGCGCTACGAGCGCGAGGTCATGCCGCAGTACTTTAAACTGGCCAAGAAAGTGCAAACCGGCGCCCACTTCATCATCAACCAGATCGGCTACGACTCGCGCAAGCAAGACGAACTGCTCAAGTACATGGCCCTGAAAGGCATGGACTTACCCGTTTTGGGCAACGTCTTTGTGCTCAGCGGCGGCGCCGCCCGCTACTTCCACGGCGGCAACATCCCCGGCGTTGAGGTCACCGACGAACTGCTCGAAGTGGCGCAAAAACAGGCCCAATCGCCCGACAAGGGCAAGGCCTTCTTCCTGGAATTCGCCGCCAAGCAATGCGCCATCGCCCGCGGCCTGGGCTACCGCGGCGCCTATCTGGGTGGCCACCTGCAATACGGCGACTACGAGCACATCATCGAATTGGCCGACAGCTTTGGCGAGGACGACTGGCGCGACTTTGCCCGCGAAATCCGCTTTTCGCGGGCCGGCGAATTTTTCTTTTTTGAAGAGGACGAGGCCACCGGTCTCAGTATGAGCGAGATCAACAAGGATTATCTCTCCTCCCAACTCCCCCAGGCCCGCAAAGCCGCCCGCCGCAAACTGCCGCTGAGCTACAAGGTCAACCGCCTGGTACACGACAAGATTTTTGAAAAGGAAAGCAGCGGTTTTAAACTGGGCAAAAAAATCTCCACCGCCATAGAAAAATGCGGCGGCGGCGTGCAGAAAGCCGCACACGTGGCCGAACACACCACCAAAATGGCAGCCTTCGACTGCCGCGACTGCGGCGACTGTTCGCTGCCCGACATCGCCTACCTGTGCCCCGAATCGCAGTGCGTCAAAAACCAGCGCAACGGCCCCTGCGGCGGCACCCGCCAGGGCCAGTGCGAGGTGGGCGAAAAGGAGTGCATCTGGGCGCGCGCCTACGAGCGCCTCAAGGGCTACGGCCAGGAAGAAGACATGCTTGAGCGCCCCGTGGTGTTTAAAAGCGGCGCCCTCAAGGGCACCAGCGCCTGGGCCAATACTTTTTTGGAACGCGACCACCACGCCGAACCCAAGAAGACACCAAAAAAAGAAGGAAAAGATTGATGAAAATTGCAGGACGCGACCGCGAATTCTACGTCATCGGCGAAAACGTACACACCACGCGCGTGGTATTGCGCAAGGGCAAACTGGTCGTCGACGCCCCCAACGGCAACGAAACCGTGCGCTTTTACAACACCGAGGGCAAACGCCGCTACCTCCACATCCCCGAGGACATCAAAACCAGCCAGGATTACGAAGAGGGCCGCGTCAAACACATTAAAATCGCCGCTATAGCAGCCATGGACGGCGACGCCACCGCAATGGAATACCTCGCCCGCCAGGTGCAGCGCCAGGTGGACGCCGGCGCAGACTTCCTAGACCTCAACGTCGACGAAATCTCGCTCAAACTCGACGAACAAAAAGAGGCGATGAAGTGGCTGGTAAACACAGTGCAACAAATGACCGACACCCCCCTGTCGGTCGACTCTTCCAATATAGAAATCATCGAATCCGGCCTGCAGGCCTGCGCCCCGGCACGCGGCCGCCACATGCTCAATTCGGCCTCGCTGGAGCGCCTTGAAGCGCTGGATTTAGCGGTGCGCTACGACACCCAGGTGGTCATCACCGCCGCCGGCGAATCGGGCATGCCGCAAAGCGCCCAGGAGCGCGTCGACCACGCCAGCCGCATGGTAGACGCGGCACAAGAACGCGGCATGCCGTTGGCCGACCTCTTCATCGACCCGCTCATCTTCCCCATTTCGGTCGACTCCGAGTTTGGCAACCACTGCTTTGACGCCATCCGCCAGCTGCGCCAGCAGTATGGCGAAGAGGTGCACATCACCGGCGGCTTTAGTAATGTCTCCTTTGGCCTGCCCTGCCGCCACATCATCAACGACGCCTTCTTCCTTTTGGCCGTGGACGCCGGCGCCGACAGCGCCGTAATGGATCCGGTGACCAGCGGCCTCGAAGAAGTTTTTGCCATGGACCGCGAATCCAAAGGCTACCAGCTGTCCGCCGACATGCTGCTGGGGCGCGACCGCATGTGCAAGACCTTCTTGCGCGCCTATCGCAAGGGCGAACTGCAGGGATAGGCAGTGCCCCTTTGCATTATTTGTCTGTAACGCTATACTTGAGATAATACCTTTTTCGAAAGATAGAGTTATGATATTTCTAGAAAGACTTGCCGACCCCGCTCCCCTGGTCTACGACGGCGCTTTTGGCTCCGAACTGTTCGCCAGAGGCGTGGAGCTGACCAATAGCACCCTGGCCAATGAATCGCACCCCGACATGGTGGTGGACGTGCACCACGCTTACATCGAATCCGGGGCCGACGTCATTGGCACCAACACCTTTGTCGCCTCCCCCCTCCACCTGGATATGGCCGGCAAGGACGCCTCCGAAGCAGAAGACCTGGTACGCCTGTCGGTGCAACACGCCAAAGCCGCGGTAGAGCGCAGCGACAAAGAAATCTTTATCGCCGGTTCCATCGGCCCGTCGCCCGGCGCCATTGAAGCCGACAGCGGCGATACCGACTTTGGCATCGCCAACCACCTGGTCCGCGACGCCCACACCCGCGTCATCGACGCGATGGTGGAAAAAGAGGGCGTCGACCTGCTGATCTTGGAAACCATGTTCTCGGCCAAAGAAGCAGCCATCGCCGTCGACGTGGCGCGCCAGACGGACCTGCCCCTAGCCGTCAACCTGACCTACAAATTCACCCAGGACCGCAAGTCCGGCGCCCTCATCTACAAAACAGACTGGGGCCATTCGGCTGCCTCCATGCTCGATATTCTGGCTTCTGGCGAATTCTCCAACGGCGACAATCTGCTCGACCACGTTCACATCCTAGGCCTTAACTGCGGCGCCGAAACGAGGCGCAGCGATCACACCGGCATGCCCTACGCTATCCACGGCATTGAGCAATTGCGCTGTGCCATCGAAGAAAAAGCCATCGCCCCCAAGCGCCTGATGGCCTACCCCAACGCCGGCATGCCCCTTTTGGACGAAAACCACCGTACCTATTACGCCCAAACTCCTGCCGACATGGCCCAATTTGTGCCCCGCCTGCTCAACACCGGTGCCGGCTTTATCGGCGGCTGCTGCGGCACCAACGCCCATCACATTAAAGCCTTCCGCCAGGCCGTAGACGCGCTGAATTAAATCATGGCTCAGTACCAGGTTCTCTACTGGAAAGACATCCCGGCCCAGGTCAAAGCCTACGAGGGACGCCGCCCCATCTCCCAACCGCTGCCCGAATACTTCCAGGAAGAAATAGACCGCGCTGCCATGCGTTTGGGCTTGGCCGGCACCGACGACTACTTGGAGCAATGGCAATGGAGCGAAAAGCGCGAGCGCCCGGGCAGCGCCGCTGAAGTGCTGGAGCAAGTGGTGCGCGAACTCGAAGAACAATTCGACGAACGAGACCAGGCAACATGAGCGTCTTTGAAAAAACCTACGACGTCATCGTAGTGGGCGGCGGCCACGCCGGCACCGAAGCGGCCCTGGCGGCCGCCCGCATGGGCGCCGAAACCCTGCTCTTGACCATGAACCTCGACACCATCGGCCAGATGTCGTGCAACCCGGCTATCGGCGGCATTGGCAAAGGGCACATGGTTAAAGAGATCGACGCTTTGGGCGGCCAGATGGCCGTCAACATCGACCGCACTGGCATCCAATTCCGCCGCCTCAACACCAGCCGCGGTCCGGCGGTGCGCGCCTCGCGCGCCCAGGCAGACAAGAAAGACTATCAATTTGAAATGAAGTTCGCCTGCGAGCAGCAGGAGCACCTCGATCTGCGCCAGGGCATGATGGAGCAATTGCACATCAAAAGCGGCTGCGTCGAAGGCGTCGGCGTCAAGGGCGGCACCGTCTACCCGGGCCGCAGCGTCATCCTCACCACCGGCACCTTCCTCAAGGGCAAGATCCACGTCGGCGACTTTTCCTACAGCGCCGGGCGCGCCGGCGAGAGCGCCGCCGAAAAAGCTTCGGAAGGCTTGGCCGCCCTCGGCTTTGAAATAGGCCGTCTCAAAACCGGCACGCCGCCGCGGGTCAACGGCCGCACCATCGACTTCGCCGCCATGGAAATTCAGCCCGGCGACCAGCCGCCGCGGCCCTTTTCCTACGCCACCGAGACCATCGACCAGCAACAATTGCCCTGCCACGTCACCTACACCAACCCCGCAACCCACGCCCTGGTCGAAGAAAACATCCAGCGCTCGGCCATGTACAGCGGCCAAATAGAAGGCATCGGCCCGCGCTACTGCCCTTCCATCGAAGACAAAGTGGTCAAATTCGCCGACAAAGAGCGACACCAGATCTTTGTCGAGCCCGAAGGCCGCCGAACCCTCGAATACTATATCAACGGCCTGTCGATGAGTCTGCCCGAAGAATTGCAGACGCCCATCCTGCGCACCGTGCCCGGCCTCGAACAGGCCGAGATCATGCGCCCGGCCTACGCCGTCGAATACGACTTCTCGCCCCCCATCCAGCTCTACCCCCACCTGGAGACCAAACTCGTAGAAGGACTTTTCTTCGCCGGCCAGATCAACGGCACTACCGGCTACGAGGAAGCCGCCAGCCAGGGCCTGATGGCCGGCATCAACGCCGTGCTCAAGGGGCGCGGCGAGCCCCCCTTCGTATTGGACCGCGCCAGTGCCTATATCGGCGTGCTCATCGACGACCTGGTCACCAAAGGCACCCAGGAGCCCTACCGCATCTTCACCTCGCGCGCCGAATACCGCCTGCTGCTGCGCGAAGACAACGCCGACGACCGCCTTATGGAACACGGCCGCCGCTTCGGCCTAATCGCCGACCCAATTTACCAGAAATTCCTCAACAAGAAACGCCAGGTACAAGAAGAGTTGGAACGCCTGCATCAGGAGCGCGTCCGCCCCACCGAAAATGTTCAGGAATTGCTGCGGCGCAACAATACGACGCCGCTCAAAGAAGCCGCTTCCCTAGCCGAACTGCTGCGCCGCCCCGAGCTAACCTACGATCACATCCGCCAAATTAGTCCGCCCGCCCAGTCCCTCTCGCCCGACGCCGCCGAGCACGTCGAGGCCGAGATCAAATACGCCGGCTACATCGCGCGCCAGACCACCCAGGTGGAAAAACTCAAACGCCTGGATGCCATGGCCATCCCCCACGATTTCGACTACGGCGATTCCCTGCTCAACGTCTCGACCGAAGCCCGCCAGAAACTGCTCAGCGTCCAACCCCGCACATTGGGGCAGGCCTCCCGTATCTCCGGAATTTCCCCCGCCGACGTCTCCAGTCTGATGGTGGTGCTGCACGCCCGGCGGCAGGAAA
>CAXGRO010000351.1:0-6227 GCA_964012055.1 uncultured bacterium | reverse complement strand
AGGCCCCCCGAGGGACTCACAAAGCACCAGAGGCGGGATCCCCTCCCGGCCGTTCCCCGACACAACAAGAAAACGACCTCACTTCACTTAGCAGCCTTCCCCATCTCCGCCGCCAATTCTCGATACAGCCACTTATTTCTTTTAAACCGCTGCACCAACTGATTCTCCAAGTCGTAAGTGATATCGGCCACCAGCACCTGCTCCTTGCGCACAGCGCGAGCCAACACCTGCTCGGGCCCCTGCCCATTCGGACCGATAATGCGGCTGTTATTGACATACTCCTGGCGCCCGGCATTGGCGATAACCAAATGCACGCCGTTGTCTATGGCGCGCGCCCGCTGCGCCGTGCACTTGCCCATGTAGCGCCGTTTAATATCGACGCCGTCGGCGTGAAAATAATTGGTCGGTTGAAACAGCACCCGCGCGCCCTTGAGCACCAATAAGCGCGACAGTTCGGGCGAGCGCATGTCGGCGCAAATGAAAATGCCGATGCGGCCGTAGCGCGTGTCGAACACCGGCGCCTCCTCGCCGTCGGCGAACACCCTTTCCGACAACACCTTGCTGAACTTGCCCATATAGCCTTCCTGCGGACCGACGACAAACGCCGAGTTGTAAATCTCCTTTGAGCGGCGCGGCCGTTCCACCACCCCCATAATGATGTACATATCGGTCTCTTTGGCCTTGGCGGCAAAGGCGTCCACCATGGGGCCGGGGAGGGGTTCGGCGTAGACTTTGGCGGCGGCGTTGCGGTCGCTTAGCCAGTCAAAGCCGGTGCTGGCGCACTCGGGTAGGCAGAGTATCTTTACGCCTTTTTGGGCGGCCCTGTCGCAAAAGGCCAGGGCTTTACTGACGTTCTCCTCGATCTCGCCTTTGTGCGAGATCATCTGCGCGGCGCCCACGCGCACAGTCATCGATTTTGTTTTTTTCATAAGTTGTGGATTTTACCTATATCAATACTGTGGACACTTTTTGTAAGTCATTGATAAATAGCGGCTTAGACAAATAGATATTGAAATTTGTAACTTGTTGATAAATAATCACTTACGAATTTCAACCTTACAAAAATCCGCTCAAAATCGAAAAAGTGTCCACAGTATTGCTATATAAATACGGAGGGTGAAACGCTGAATCGCTTTGACAATGCGCGGATCTGCCTGACGTTTAATTCCCGCTTACCGGATAGAACCTCTGAAACCACTCCCTGAGATCCCACTTCCGGCAAATCTGCTTGGTTCAGACCGTGCTCCTCCATGAAGAATCGGAGTAACTCCGCACCCTTGCATTGGGGCATGGGGTGGTGTTGTTCTTCGTAGGCATGGATCACCGCGCCCAGCGTATCGAGTAGGGAATAGAGCGGATGCTGTTCGTCGGTGCCCACTTCGTCGATAAGCCCGTTGAGCCGTTCCACGGCCAAGTTGTATTCCCGTTCGTCCTGAATCTCGAAGAGCGGACTGACTTTCGTCCAAGACTGCTGCAGCTGACGGGTAATGATACTCATGTCTTCCATCCTCCGCGGTCGTATTCCCGGTGCGTGAGCACGTGGCGGACATATACTTTGCCCCGATTAAAGTGAATAGAGACGACCAATCGATATTTGTTGCCGGCGATGTTGAATACGACGAGATCTCCCACTTTGTCGGCCGCTGGAAAGGTACGGCGCAACGCCGCAAAACTGCTAAATTGACTTTGCCGCATGATTTGAACCAGCGAATCAGCGGGCCTTCGCTGTCGGGATGCTGGTCCCAAAACGTTCGCAGCGCTTTACGCGAAATTACATGCATTGGCATAATGTATCGCAAAATGCGATATGACTCAAGATCTCATCATCTGCAAAGGCCCAACTGGTCTTTTCTACTGCTCCCGCTAGTCCCCTTGACATTTCTCACTGCATTCGCGAACGATGCACGTCAAAACGAACAATCTCCTTTAATTATCTCGGGACCGGACGAGGAGAATAAGGGGGCTCGCGATTTGATCTCCATGTACCTGACAGAGTTTTATGCACTCTACAGGTCGATCGCGGACTTTCGGTATTGAATGTTCAAGGAAGGCTTATCAGTACTGTGCTTTTAGGTGTATCCATCTGATCATGGGCCCATTGCTCAGCTCATTAGCCACCAAAACCAGCCTCAACCTCCAGCGCCGGCTCGACGGCGAGCGCAGGCTGATCGAGTTCGACCCATCGCACAATTCGCGCCAACCCGAGTCGGCTTCGGGTTGGCCGTCTCCATCCTCATCAAATTCAACCATAACCCTGGCTCTGGCCCCGCCAAAAGTATACTGCTCGACATCGGCTTGCGTCGAATCTTCGTTGGCGTAGTAGGTCGCGGCTACAAATGTATTGTCGACGCGCCGCTTTAAATCGCCATACCCCGTATCCGTGCCCGGCTGCATCGGCCCGTGCAAAAGCTCCGGCCCGCTCCACGACTGGCCGTTGTCGTCCGACCAATACACCACGGGTTTGCGGGTGTAGCCGCCGCCGTTGCTATGCAAACCAAAACCCCACAGACGCCCTTCGCCCTGGGCGTAGTCCAGCCCATTGCCGTGCTGAAAGTAGGAATTGCTCTCCTTGTAAAGCCGGGCCCGCTGCCATTGGCCGTTGGCGACGCCGCCATTGATCTGAGCAGAAATGTCCACCGGCGGACCAAAAGAAGCGCCCATATCGCGACTGACGCACTGCCAGGTGCAATTTTCGCCGGCGGCGTCCCGCAACACCGCCACAATGGTACGGTCTCCCACGTACTCGATGGCCGGCTCAAAGGTCGCGCTGCTCTTCGGCTCTTTTTCGTTGGCCAGCGGACAGATCCAGCTGACAAAGCTGTAGGTCTTGCAGTCGTCCCCAGACCGCGCCAGCAAAGTGCCCGCCTGGCCGTTGTAGTGAAAATATTGAAAGGCCATGTACACATCGGAGGGGTGTTCGGGATCGACGCAATAACCTTCGGTGCCAATGGCACGGTCGCCTTGGGCGCCTACCACGCCTTGCACGTCAATCCGGTCAATGTCCAGCGCCCACGTCTTGCCGTCGTCCGTCGAGCGTAGTTGTTTTGTTCCGGATGAGTAATCGGTGCGCCAGAATTGCAGAATCAACTCGCCGCTGGGCGTGCGGTAAAGCCCCGGCTCACTGTGCGTGTGCCCGTCTTCGTAGGGCATCGCAGAAATGGGGCTGCCGTCAAACCACCGGTTGAGGGGACCCCAGGTCCGCCCTTCGTCGCTGGAGGTAATGAGGTGGATGGTGTCCCTCTTTCCCCAGGAAATGTGATTGAGCCCCGAGCGCAGCGCCATGACCCAGCGGTGCTCGTCGACGACGGCAATCATGCACCGGCCGTACCAGTCGTGCGGTGTCTGGCTGTCGTCGGTATAGGGCGTTTCGGCGCCCTTGATAACAACTTGAATGTTCTTGTTGTCGAATAGGTCGATTTCCGCCTCGACCGATATTTCGATAGAACAGACGGGAGCCTGCCAGCGTTGCCAGGTGCTCGTCCACTGCCCCTCGCCAACGCTTTGCAATCCCAAGCCGCGTTTCCCGTCAAGTACTACATCAGTTGCAGCCGTCGCCTCTTCCCACTCTGCTGGCGACTCAACGGTCCAGGTCTCATCTGCAGCCGATTTCATAGTAGAGACTTTCTCAACGCAGCAACAGCAACTTGCGCGACACCGCCCAATCGCCCACCCGCAACCGGTACACGTACATGCCACTGGCCAGCGCCCGGTCGGCGTTGTCGCGGCCGTCCCAGTGCACCTCGTACACCCCCGCCCAGCGCCGCCCATACACCAGCTTGGCCACCTCCTGACCGGCCATATTGTACACCGTCAAATCCACCGACGCCTCCTTGGGCAACGCGTAGCGGATCACCGTTTCGCTGTTAAACGGGTTGGGATAATTCTGCTCCAGGGCAAAAGAGAGGGGCAGCACCTCGCTGTGTCCTTCTAACACCGCGGTGATCGGCGGCGCGGCCGACGGCGGCGCCGGAATGGCCGTCACTAAACGCACGTCGTCCAAATAAAACGTGCCGTTTAAATTGCCTTCGATGCGCACCAGGTCTATCGCGTCCACCGAATCGCTCAGGCCCGGCCGGTACTGGTCGTTGATGTCAAAGGCCTGAAAAGGCACTTCGACAATCTGCCACTCGCGCTTGCCCACGTCGATGCCCCAGGCCTCGGCGGTGCGCGCCAGGTCGACGGGAATGTCGTCGATATACAACGTAAAGATGGGCGTGGTCGGCAGCTCGATGTCGCCGGGGTGGAAGGCGAAACGCAACCCGGCAAAACCTAAGCGCGCCACCGTCTGCAGCGGCTGCAATTCCAGCGACCAGAAGGTGAAGAAGTTTTTGGGCTCCACCTGCACCGCCGTGGCCATCTGGCCGTTGAAGATGGGGCCGTCCGTCGTCGCGCCCAGCACCTGCGCCCCCTCCACACCGCTCATACGCCAGCCCGCCGCCAGGCCGTCGTCCAGAATCGCCAGATCGGGCGGCAAAATGCTGATGCTCTTGACCAGCTCAAATTGGTGTGTTTTGTCGCCGGCTTCTTGTTCAATGAGCACCCGCAGCTGGTAGACGCCGTTGGGCAAACCCTCCAGGTCCAGACGGGTGTCGAGGCGGTAGGTGTTGTCGCCCTCGTCGACCAAAGGCACCGCCGCCGGGCCGCCCAGCGCGCTCAAGTCGGCCGTCACTTGCGGCGCGGCGCCCGCCGCGTCCAGGCGGTCTACCTGCACTGTGGCTCCCACCTCCAGCGCCTCGCCGGTGGTGACGGCGTCGGGCAAAGTGTGCCGCCAGGTACCGCTGACGACGCTGTGGGTGATTTTTAAGACCACGTGAGTGCGCTGGTTGCTGCCCACGTAGAGGCTGCCGTCGGCGTCGGTGGCCAGGCCCACCGGAAAACCCCACACCGAACTCTGCGTCGTGCCGGTTTGAAAGCCGGTGATGAATTCGCCCATGCGCGCGTTGGAACCGTCCGGCTCGCTAAACAGCGCCGACACATTGTAGCCGGGGTGCGACGACAGCTTGGCCTTGCCGGCCCTGAAGGCGACAAAGGCGGCGTTCTTGTACATCTCGGGAAACTGATCTGCCGTGTAAAAATGAATGCCCATAGGTGCGTAGTGCGCCGGCACCAGGGCTACCGGTTTTTTCTGCCGCGCCGCCATCAAGCTATCTTCCCGGGTGATCGGCAGCATGCGCTGGTAGCGCTCGATGCTGAAGTCGTTCCACACCTGGTGGCTGTGCACAAAGGGGTAGCCCAAAAAGTCGTCCTCGCGGATGATGTCGATCCACTCGGGCGGTATCGTCCGCCCTTCCAGGTCGTGGCCGTTGTTATTGCCCCACAGCTCGTTGCTGATGGGGTGCAGGGTTAAACCCACGGCGTTGCGCACGCCGGTGGCAAAAATGCGCCGGCCACTGCCGTCCAGATTAAACTCCAGGATGCTGCCCCACTCGGGGTTGGGCGGCAAAGGGTCGGGGCTGCCGCCGGCCACCGGCGACGACGAGCGGCACAAATCGCAGGGCGAGCCCACCGACAAATACATCTTCTCGTTGATCTCGTCGATAACAATGGTGCGGGTGGTGTGCCAGGCGCGCGAAGGGATGTCGTCTACCAGCACCTCGCGCTCTTCGTAGACCAAATCGCCGTCGTTGTCGCGAAAGCGCACGATTTCTTCGGTGTCGCCGACGTAGAGGTCGCCGTTGTAAAAGGTCAAACTGTGGCCTATTTGAAAACCCGACGCCGCCACCACCTTGCGGTCGGCCACGCCGTCGCCGTCTTCGTCGGGCAGGGCGAGAATCTGGCCCCGGCTCATATTGGCCACGTGCAATACGTCGTTGTCGTCAAAGGCCATAAAGCGGGGGGTATTTAAGTCGGCAGCAAAAATGCTGGCGGCAAAACCCGGGGGCAGGTTGAGGGTGAGGTCGTCGGGCACCCGGCCGGCAAATTGCGGCGGCACTTTGACGTGCACCCTTTGCAATTCCAGGTCCACCATCGGCACCAGGGTGCCGGGGGGGTATTCGTCTTGGGCGCGCAGGGCGGTGGCCAAAATGCAAAGTACAACAATCGACGCGATATATTTCACGATACACCTCCAGGACGTTATTAGCACGACGGGACCGCAGGTTGGACTCTGCCACCCGCGGTCCCATGTGCCGGTTTTATAAGCTTACTCTTTAGCGCAGCAGCAAGAGTTTGCGGACCACGGTTTGCTCGCCCGCCTTCAGTTGGTATATGTAGGTGCCGCTGGCCAG
>CAXGRO010000350.1:0-6244 GCA_964012055.1 uncultured bacterium | reverse complement strand
TATTATGGGCCAGCGGGGGTGTTGGGTGAGTGCGGCGGGGGCAAAGGGAGGGATGGTGGCGATGCTGGATCACCCGCAGAATGTGCGGCATCCGGTGACCTGGTTTGCGCGCAAGAATTTGTTGGGGGCGGGGTTGTTGATGGGAGGGGATTTGGAGGTTGAGCGGGGGGGGAGTTTGAAGTTGAGATACGGGGTGGGGATTTTTGATGAGGTGGTGGGGGAGGGGGTTATTGAGGAGTTGTACCAGGAGTATGTTGGGGGGTAGGGGTGTTTGGCTTGGGTGGGACCGTCCCCTAACCCGACCTCCGCGAACGTTGTAAATAACTGCGCTATAGTGAGCCCAAGGTAGTTAGCGAGCTACAAGTATATCGTCAGCTGGCCTAGTTATTTTCTATATTCTCTATAATGGAATCCACCTGCAGATTTCCTTCCCGGAATGCTATTGGTGTTCAAAGCTTGTCATTGCTTCCTTTCTTTTAACATTTACATGGAGGTCGATATGAAGCGGCTCGCTATCATTCCCTACCTCATAGTTTTCTCTGGCGCGGTGGCCATTACCGCTGGCGGGGCACAAGAGGGGTATCCCGAAGGGACGCTGACGCCGACGGTTGACCTCGAACTGCGGCCGGTGGCGGTGCGGGTACCCAAAGCGCTGCGCGATAAAGTGCCTGAAGATCTCACGCTCAATGTGCCGCCGGGTTTTTCGGTGAGTTTCTTTGCCGCTGGGCTCCGCATCCCTCGCTTTATGGCCCTTGATGAGAACGGCGTGTTGCACGTGGCCAATATGGGGGCTGACCAAATTGTGGCTTTGCCCGACCGCGATCGGGATGGGGTGGCGGACCAGCATATTGTGGCGGCACGCGGTTTTAAGGAAGCGCATAGCTTGGCTTTTTACCAGGGGGAGATGTACGTGGCCGACACCGACGAAATCGTCAAATTCAGCGATGCGGACGGCGATCTGGTCTACGAAGAGAGCCAGGTGTTGACCGATCTCACTTCGCCGGGGCCTTGCTGTCGCAACGGCTGGCACACGACGCGCACCCTTGTCATTGACACAGCGGCCGAGAAGATGTACGTGGGCATTGGTTCGCCCTGCGATTTGTGCCGTTCGTCGGCGCCGACCCAGGCCGACCGCGACGACCCGCTGCCCCCCAATCCCGAGTGGGGGGCCATTCTCGAATTTAATATCGACGGTACGGGACGGCGCATTTTTGCCACCGGCGTGCGCAACGTCATCGGCATGACCAGGCACCCCGTTTCCAACGAGTTGTGGGCCAATAACAACGGCCACAATTTGCAGGGCCGGAGTTCGCCGCCCGAGTGGATCGACATTGTGCGCGACGGCGATTTTTTGGGGCACCCGCTGGTCAACAGCCACCAGGTGTGGAACGACTTTAGTATTGCCGAGTATCAAAAAGTTCTGCCGATCACGCCCGAGGACAGCCTGCTGGTGGCGCGCCACAAAAAACCCGTGGCCCTGGTGCCGGCGCACTACGCGCCCATGGGGCTGCACTTTTACACCCGGGATATGTTTCCCGATATGTACCAGAACGCCGCTTTTGTCTCCTTTCACGCCGGCAAGGCATTTTTGTCGTCGCACCCGGGGTACAATGTATCGGTGCTGTTTAGCGATGCGGACGGCTCCAACGCCCGCATCGGCGAGTTCATAACCGGGTTCCAGACGGGGACGACGCAGAGTTCGGTGTGGGGTTTTCCGGTGGGCATCGCCTCCGACGCCGAGGGCAGTCTCTACATAACCAGCGACAAGCGGACGCCCGCCGTCTTGAAAGTGGACTTCACCCCCCTCACCGGCACCTGGCGGCACAATGTGCCCGATGTGATAAGCGTCGGCAGCGCGGTGCAAGTACAGGCTACGGTGCAGGCCGAGTTGTTCGAACCCGACGGCGGTCCCTTGCAAGTGACGGCCGATTTGAGTGAAGTGGGGGGGCCTCAAGCGTTGCCGCTGGTCGCGGTGGGGGATAATGCTTACGAACTCGATGTACCCCTGGATGTGAGCGATTTGCCCAGTGGCGAATACCTTTTGCGGGTGAATTTGCAGCAAGAAATCGGCGGCGAGTTACGCCATTTTGCACTGTCGCATACCCTGTCCATTGTGCCGCGCGACGATTTGCCGATTATGACCGATGTGATGGCCGCCGGCTGGCAGATGGTAGGCGCTAAAGGGACTAAAGTACTGGGCCCGACGGCGGCCGGCCCCGTGTACTTTGGCGCCACGGCCATGGGGGTTGAGGTGGCTTCTGAGAAATTATTCCAGAGCTGGTCGCTGGAATTAACGCCGGAAGTTAGCGTTGATCCCTTTGGTTTTGCCGGCTTGCGCTTTGCCTTCCACCCGGGCGTTATGGAGGGGCCACAGATCAACATCCTCACCTTGTTCATCAACGACTCGGGCACCGATCTGGTGCGCGGCACCAAAGACGATAAAATCGACCTCCTGCGGCCCGAGTGGCAGGTTGTTGAGGTGCCACTCGAAGCTTTTAATCCGCGGTTGCAGGGGCCGGTGACATCTATACGTCTTGAGGGGCAGCTCAAGGGCACGTTCTACCTGGACGATGTGCGCTTTGTCAAAAGGATTCCGGCTGCCCCGCCTTCTGTTGCTACTGCTATAGTAGAAGGGCACACCGACGCCCGCCCCGGCACCTTTACGCTGGAGCAGAACTATCCCAACCCGTTTAACAGCGGCACCGAGATCGGCTACTCTTTGCCGCAGGCAGCTATGGTGGATCTGGTGGTCTACAATATGGCGGGTCAGCGGGTGGCGCGCCTGGCCTATGGATGGCGGGAGGCGGGCGTCTACTTGGTGCAATGGGACGGCCTCGACGACGCCGACCAGGAGTTGGCGAGCGGCATGTACGTCTACCGCTTGAGTGCCGGAGCGCGGACGATGGCGCGCAAGCTCGTACTGCTGCGCTAATTTTTGTTCATTAATCAACAATTATTATTAAACAAGGGGACGGACTTTTTAATCCGTCCCTTTTTTTGTCAATACAGTGGACACTTTTTGTAAGTTATTGATAAATAACGGCTTAGGTAAATAGATATTGAAATTTGTAACTTGTTGATAAATAATCACTTACGAATTTCAACCTTACAAAAATCCGCTCAAAATCGAAAAAGTGTCCACAGTATTGTTTGTACTGAATGGCTTAAACGGCTTTACAAAACTTTACACGGCCGACAAACTGGGGCAATCCGACGTTTTTAACTTAAAAAGTGAGAAGTGTGAAATTTATCGCATCGCCATGTGCACCGAGTGTCAAGTGATAGGAAGATATATAAATGATTGATATATCTGGATTTTATGTAATTGTGATGGAATGGGGTATTGACGGGCAGATACATTATTATTTGCAAAAGCTTAATTCAAACGTTTTATTAAAACGAACGTTTGAATTAATGGGGGAATGTTATGCAAGCTACAGAAACTCGGGAACGGCTTTTGGATGCGGCTGAACAGCTTTTTGCCGAGCGCGGCATCGAAGCGACTTCACTGCGCAATATTACCGCCCAGGCCCAGGCCAATTTGGCCTCGGTGAATTATCACTTTGGCTCCAAGGAGGAATTG
Source organism: uncultured bacterium (assembly GCA_964012055.1). Taxonomy (GTDB): domain Bacteria; phylum Latescibacterota; class UBA2968; order UBA8231; family UBA8231; genus CAXGRO01. The sequence continues at coordinate 2,661 of CAXGRO010000350.1, read as the reverse complement.
GTCAAAGAGGTCTTTGCGCGGCGCGTGCAGCCGATGAATCAGGAGCGCTTGCGGCTGCTGCAAGAGTGCGAGGCAGAAGCCGGCGCCGACGGCCCGGCGCTGGAGTGCATTATTAGGGCGTTTATCACGCCGGCGCTGCGCTTGCGGCAAGACCCGGCGCAGGGGGGCGAACACGTACTGTGTTTGATGGGGCGCATCTACTCGGAGCCCATTCAAGTCAGGCAGACGGTGTTTGAACTTTTTGACCAAGTGATTCAGCGCTTTCCGGCGGCGGTGCGCCGCGCCTTGCCCGATTTGCCGCTCGGCGAATTGATGTGGCGCTTGCACTTCATGGTGGGGGCGATGGCGCAGACGGCCATTGCCAGCGAGACCATCAAGGAACTCACCGGCGGGCTGTGCGACCCGGGAGATGTCGACGGCACCATCGAGCGCCTCACGACTTTTGTCGCCGCCGGCTTGCGGGCGCCCGCTGTCGTAAACGCAGGAGAACGGACATGAAATTTATAGTGCCGCTTGTACTTCTTGCCGCCTGTGCCTCGGCGCCGGGGGGGCGACAGCAGCAGTTGGATGTGGAGGCGCCGGCGGCGTGGACGGCGGGCGCGGTGGCGGGCGCGGTGGACAGCTTGTGGTGGATGGGGATGGGCGATGAGCGCTTGACCGAATTGGTGGGCGAGGCGCTGGCGCATAACTACAATTTGCAGGCCGCTGCCGCGCGCTTGCAGGCGGCCGGAGCGCAGGCCAAAATTGCCGGCGTCGACCGCCTGCCGCAGCTGGGCGCGGGCGGTAGCGGCTTGCGTCGCAAGCAGAACTTTATCGGATTGCCCATTCCGGGGGGCGAGCAGCAAGTGCTGAGCAGCACGACCAATAACTTTGGGGTCAATTTAAACGCCAGCTGGGAAATTGATCTGTGGGGACGGCTGCGCGCCGGCCAGCGCGCGGCGCTGGCGGATTGGCAGGCGGCAGCGGCCGATTTGCGCGGCGCCCACCTGTCGCTGGTGGCGCAGACGGCGCGCCTCTACTTGGCGGCGGTGGAGGCGCAGCGCCAGGTGGAATTGGCCGCCGCCACGGTGGAAAATTACCGCCTGTCCACGACGCAAATAGAGAGTCGCTATCAGCGCGGTTTGCGGCCGTCACTGGACGTGCGTTTGGGGCGCACCAGCCAGGCGGCGGCCGAGGCGGTGTTGTACCAGCGGCAGCGCCAATTGGACGGCGTTTTGCGCCAATTGGAGATTTTGCTGGGACGCTATCCGGCCGGCGACGCCGAGTTGGCTGACGCATTGCCGGAGGTGCCGCCGCCGGTGCCGGCGGGGTTGCCGGCGGAGTTGGTGGCGCGGCGGCCCGATTTGGTGGCGGCCGAGCGCCGGCTGGCGGCGGCCGATGCGCGCCTGGTGGCGGCGCGCAAGACGCTCTACCCGCGCATCAGTCTGACCGCTTCGGGCGGCCGTTCGAGCAGCGAACTGGGCGATTTGCTCGACGGCGATTTTTCGGTGTGGAGTTTGGTGGGCAATATCAGCCAGCCGTTGTTCCAGGGGGGGCGTTTGCGCGGCGGCGTAGACTTGGCCCGGGCTGGTACAGAGCAGGCGTTGGCGCAATACGCCGACCGCGTTTTGCGCGCCTACGCCGAAGTGGAGTCGGCGCTGGCGGCGGCCGAATGGCTGGCGCGGCAAGAAGAGGCGGTGACCACGGCGGCGCGCGAGGCGGGGGCAGCGCGGCGTTTGGTGGAGGAGCGCTACGGCAAGGGTTTGGCGGATTTGATCACCCTGCTGGAAGCGCAGCGCCGCGCCTTTGATGCCGAAAGCCAATTGCTGGCGGTGCGGCGCCAGCGCCTCCAGGCGCGCCTGGATTTACACCTGGCGCTGGGAGGCGGTTGGCCGGACGAAACGATAACTGAAGTATCACGTGCCGAGTGACGAGGAGGTTTTAAACGATGAATAAATTGTTGGTCAAAGGCGGCATTCCCTTGTTAATCCTGCTGGCCGGGGGCGGTATTTTTTGGATCATGGTGGCTTCGGGGGCGCCGCCCCAGCGCCAGGAAAAACCCTATTTGGGGCCGCTGGTCAAAGGCATTAAAGCGCCGGCGCGCTCGGTGCAGGTTTTGGTTGAAGGGCAGGGCACGGTGCAGCCGAGTGCGCAGATTGAGCTGGTGCCCCAGGTGGGCGGCGTGGTGGTGTGGAAGTCGCCGCAATTGGAGCAGGGTGGTTTTTTTGCCAAGGGTGATTTGCTGTTGCAAATCGAGCCGCGCGATTACGAACTGGCCATGGAGCGCACTGGTGCCGAGGTAGCGCAGGCCAAGTTTCAGCTCGAACTGGCGCGCGAAGAGGCCGCAGTGGCGCGTCAAGAATGGGACTTGCTCAAAGAGACAGAAAATCCCAGTCAATTGGTGCTGCGCCTGCCGCAGTTGCGCGCCGCCGAAACCGCCCACAAGGCGGCGCAGGCGCGGCTCGACGAAGCGCAATTGCGCCTGGAGCGCACCAAGTTGTACGCCCCCTTTGACGGCCGCGTGCGGCAGACGGCTTTGGACCAGGGGCAGTACGTGCGCGCGGGGCAGGCGGTGGCGCGGCTCTACAGCATTGAAAAGGCCCAGATTGTGGTGCCGGTGCCCGACGAAGATCTGGCCTGGTTTGACGTGCCGCTGGGACGCGTTGAGGTAGAGGCGGCGGG
>CAXGRO010000349.1:0-6281 GCA_964012055.1 uncultured bacterium | reverse complement strand
TGTGGACACTTTTTCGATTTTGAGCGGATTTTTGTAAGGTTGAAATTCGTAAGTTGATTATTTACCAACAAGTTACAAATTTTAATATCTATTTGCCTAAGCCATTATTTATCAATGGCTTACAAAAAGTGTCCACAGTATTTTTTAATTCTTCTATCAACAATAAATAATGCTTAAAATCCGGAAGATGATGTATAACTGCGATACAAAAAGCCATATCAAAGGTATCATTTGGGAATGGGGTGTATGTCATATCTCCACAAACGATACTATTCTGTTCTTGACATTTTGGGATCAAATCCAAACTGAGTTCAACGCCGCGACAGTGAGTGAAATGTGATGAAAGATGTTTTATTGTATGCCCTAAGCCCGATCCCAGATCAATTACCTTATAATCTTTTGGATAATTAAAAATACCAAACCTTTTTAGTATTTTTAAATTTTTCAAACTTTTTTATTGTTGTCTAATAAATTTGTATAGGCCTGTTGCCAATCATCATCACTCTGCTTTTCTATTTTTGTTTCATATGTTTTGTCTAAAAATTGTGGTATCAAATTAGGGACACCTTGAATTATTGAATATATGCTACCACAACTATCGTTTGAACAGATTAGAGATTCTCCTTTACTGTCCTTTTTTAATAAGAATTCATTTTTGCAGACTGGACAACAAATATCATTAATCGGTATTTTTATGTAATTTTTATACCTTTACATATTTGTATTGGAACTATTGACGCAATTGATATTGATTGACTTATTGTCGGCCTAAGATGCTTAAATTTAATCTTTAAACCAATTACAAATAACACGGAGGTCGGGTAGGGGAGCGCCCCAGAGCGGATGCAAAATCAAAGGGCCTGTCCGCAGAATAGCAGACAGGCCCTTTGGCCTCGGAGCCCGGCAGGAGCCGGGCGAGCACCGAAGGTCCGCCAACTCGAAGAGTTGAGCGCCATGAGTAAGGGACGGCCCCCTAACGAACCGTCCCTTACTTCGAAGAACTCAGACTTCCAGCAAGAAAGAGAATTTACTCACCACACCCACCACATCAACCGCCTTCATGCCCTTCGGGGCCTTCCTCTTCCATCCGTTGCACCTCCTCTTCCATCCTGCCAATCTCTTCCCTAATCCGCGTCAGTTCCTGCTGCACCTCGTCGCGGTGGCGCTGCATTTCCTGCATCTCGTCTCGCATGTGCTGCTCGTGGTTGCGCATCTCTTCGATCTCATGGCGCATGTGCATCAGGTGCTCTTCGCGCATCTCCATGTGGATTTGGTGGCGGATTTCGTCTTCGATTTGCCGCCGCATTTCCTCCATGTCCATGCCCTCGCCGTGCATCTCGCCGCCCTTGTCGTGCCCCATGCCTTCGTCGTGCATGGGTGGGGGGGCGAGCCAAGCCATGAGCTCGTCGCGGTTGAGTTCGCCGTTGCCGTCTGTATCCATCATATCGAAGAAAATATCGGCGATTTGGCCAAAGGCTTCTTCGGGGTTTTCGGAAATTTCCACGCCTTCGGGTTCTTCGGTGTCGGGCGGCGGCATGAGCACGAGCATGGGTGGCGGTCCGTCGTGGCCTTCACCGCCTTCGTGGCCGTCTGCCAGAACCGGCGTTACAGTGGCGCAGAGAAAACTGGCCAAAATCAGCAAGATTTTGGTTTTATTGAGGTTAGTCATGAGGGGGCCTCCTTCAAAGGATTTGGGGAAGGGCATCTTTAGCAGATGCCCTAGATACATTGGATTCATCGAATATCCAAGGAAAATTTAGTTTTATCAGGGTTTTATGGCTGTGACTGCGGACACAAAAATAATACTTGTATACTGAACGTATGTTCAGTATACTAAAAGGGAGGGAATTGCTTATTATTACAGGATTGGGTCGTCTTTAGATTGTAGCGTCCGGCTTTCTCCCTCCTTGTCGGCGTTTTCTCTATCTCCCCAGCGATCGGAAATTCTGCGGAATCATCCCCCGATTCCCTCGTTTTTTTTCTTAATTAAAGGCACCGCTGTCTCTAAACGGGCGGTGCAAGGGGCTAGTTTTATGTCAGAAGCACTGCAACTCGACCTTCTCGCGGATGAGGAAATGGGAAAAAACCAATCGGTAAAAAACGGCGCGTCTTCCAATGGCGCGGCCAAGAGGGCGGCCAAAAAGAAGGTGAATGGGCACGGCGCCAACGGCAACGGCAAGAGCAACGGCAACGCCCAATACGACGAAAGTAAAATTAAAACACTCAGTTCGCTGGAGCACATTCGCCTGCGCACGGGCATGTACATCGGCCGCCTGGGTGACGGTTCCGACCCCGACGACGGCATTTACATCTTGCTCAAGGAAGTGGTCGACAACGCCATCGACGAATTTATTATGGGTTTTGGCAAACGGGTCGATATTGAACTTGACGGCGACCTGGTCAAAGTGCGCGACTACGGCCGCGGCATACCCCTGGGTAAAATCGTCGAGTGCGTTTCGGTCATCAACACCGGCGCCAAATACAACGACGACGTATTCCAGTTTAGCGTGGGGCTCAACGGCGTGGGCACCAAGGCGGTCAACGCGCTGTCGAGCCATTTTAAGGTGGTGGCCTACCGCGACGGCAAATACGCCGAGGCATCCTTTGCGCGCGGCCAATTAGTAGGCCAGAAAAAGGGCAAGATGGCGGGCCAGGAAAACGGCACCTACGTGGAGTTTTTACCCGACGAAGAAATTTTTGGCGACTTCGCGTTTAATTTTGAATACATCGAAAAGCGCATGTGGAACTACGCCTGCCTCAACAGCGGGCTGCAACTCAATTTCAACGGCCAAAAATTCGTTTCGCGGCAGGGTTTGCTAGACTTGCTCAAGCGCGAGGTGGGCGACGGCGTCACCTACGCCCCGGGCTATTACTCGGCGCAATATATAGAATTTGCCTTCACCCACATCGGCAGCTACGGCGAAACCTACCTGTCTTTTGTCAACGGCCAGTATACCAGTGACGGCGGCACCCACCAGAGCGCCTTTCGCGAGGGATTGCTCAAGGGAGTCAATGAGTTTTACAAAAAAACGTTCAACGGCGTCGACGTGCGCGAGAGCGTCTTTGGCGCCGTGGCCGTAAAGGTCAAAGAGCCGGTTTTTGAGTCGCAAACCAAAAACAAGCTGGGCAATTCCGACGTGCGCGGCTGGATTGTCGCCGAGGTCAAAGAGGCGGTGGTCGACATCCTGCACAAAAATCCAGACGCGGCGCAAAAGCTCGAAGCCAAAATCGTCCACAACGAAAAGCTGCGCAAAGAGCTCAACGCGGTTAAAAAGGAAGCCAAGGAGGCGGCGCGCCGCATCCAGATAAAAATCCCCAAGCTCAAAGATTGCAAATACCATCTGGGGGACAAGAAACACGGCGAGGAATCGACCATCTTCCTCACCGAGGGGGAGTCGGCCGCCGGTTCCATCGTATCGTCGCGCGACGTCAACACCCAGGCCATTTTTACGCTCAAGGGCAAACCACAGAACATGTTTGGCAAAACCAAGGCGTCGATCTACAAAAACGAAGAGCTCTACAATATGATGATGGCTTTGGGCATTGAGGACGACATTGAAAATTTGCGCTACAACCGCGTTGTCATTGCCACCGACGCCGACTTCGACGGCTTTCACATCCGCTACCTGCTCATGACTTTCTTTCTATCGTTCTTTGAGGATTTGGTGGTGGCGGGGCATCTGTACATTTTGGAGACGCCGCTTTTCCGGGTGCGCAATAAGCAGCAAACGGTCTATTGCTACAGCGACAAGGAGCGCGATCGCGCCCTGAAGAAGCTCAAGGGGGCTGAGATTACGCGCTTCAAGGGGCTGGGCGAAATCTCGCCCAAGGAGTTTGGCCAGTTCATCGGCGGCGATATGCGCCTGGTCAAAGTGAGCGTGCGCTCCATGGCGGCGGTGCCCGAAACACTGGAATTCTACGCCGGCCGCAACACGCCCGAGCGCCGCGACTACATTATGGAGAACCTGATCTGATGGCCTATATCGACAACCTCTTCGACAATTATTTTCTCGAATACGCCTCCTACAGCATCAAAGATCGGGCCATCCCCCACATAGACGACGGCCTCAAACCGGTGCAGCGCCGCATTCTGCACGCCCTGCGCGAGATGGACGACGGCAAATACCACAAGGTGGCCAACGCCGTGGGCAGTACCATGAAATACCACCCGCACGGCGACGCTTCCATCTACGGGGCGTTGATTGTATTGGCCAATAAAGACCTCTTCATCGACAAGCAGGGCAATTTTGGCAATATCTACACCGGCGACGTGGCCTCGGCGGCGCGCTACATCGAATGCCAACTTTCACCGCTGGCGCGCGAGGTGCTCTTCAACGCCGAAATCACCGACTTTGAAGACTCGTACGACGGCCGCAATAAAGAGCCGGTGGTATTGCCGGCCAAGGTGCCGGTGCTCTTGGCCCAGGGCACCGAGGGCATTGCCGTGGGCATGACCACGCGCATTTTGCCGCACAATTTTATTGAATTGCTGCAGGCCGAAGTGGCCTATATGAAAGATGAGCCCTTCGAAATTCTGCCCGATTTTCCCACCGGCGGTCTGGTCGATGTGTCGGAGTACAACCAGGGCAACGGCAAGGTGTTGGTGCGGGCCAAGTTCGATACTTCCGACCCCAAGCGCCTGGCCATCCGCGAGATTCCCTACAGTACTACCACCGAGAGTTTGATCACTTCCATCGAAGAGGCGGCGCGCAAGAACAAAGTCAAAATTGCCGGCATCAGCGACTTCAGCGCCGAGGAAGTGGAGATCGAAATCAAGCTGGCGCGCGGCGTCTACACCGAGGAAGTGATCGACGCGCTCTACGCCTTCACCGATTGCGAGCTGTCGATTACCCCCAGTTTGATGGTGATCAATGACGACAAGCCCTGCATCATGAGCACCACCGAGGTGATTCAGCACAATGTCGACCGGTTGGTCGATATCCTGCGCGCCGAACTCAAGGTGGAAGAAGGTCACGTGCAGGATCGGTTGCACGCCAAAACCCTGGAGCAGATTTTCATCGAGAACCGCATTTACAAAGAGATCGAGGAGATGAAAACCCAGGAGAAGGTGATCGAGGCGGTGTTGCAGGGGTTGGCGCCGTTTCAGGACAAGATCAAACGGGAGGTGACGCGCGAAGACGTCGACACATTGCTGAAAATTCCCATCCGCCGCATTTCCCAATACGACATCGACCGGGCCGTGAAAGAAATGCGCGAGATGCGAGCCCGGCTCAAGGAAATTCGCGGCCACCTAAGCGCCATTGTGCCCTATGCCATTTCTTTTTTGGAAGGCCTTATAGAGAAATATCGCGACCAGTTCCCGCGGCGCACCCAAATCGACAGCATTGCCCAGGTGGACGTGCGCGAGGCGGCGCAGCGCGACCTCAAATTGCGCCACGACAAGCAGGGCGGTTATTTGGGCTATGAGGTTAACGGCACGGCGCTGTTTGAGGTGTCGCAATACGACCGGGTGCTGGTGGTGCGCAAGGACGGGTCCTATTCGGTGGTCGATGCGCCCGATAAGCTTTTTGTAGGCAAGTGCATGTTGCACTGCGGTTTTGTCGACAAAGAGCAGATTTTTAATGTGGTCTATAAAGACAAGAAGAATTTTACCTATATCAAACGTTGTATCGTCGACAAATTTATTCTCAACCGCATGTATTCGCTGGTGCCCGACGACTGTAAGTTGCTCAAGCTGACGCTGGATTCGGAACGCAAGGTGGCGGTGGAGTACAAACCCAAACCGCGCTTGCGGGTTTTGCACGAGGAGTTTAAGATTGCCGATTATCCGGTGCGGGGGTTGCGCGCGGGGGGTATTCGCTTGTCGACCAAGGAGATGCAGGGGCTTAAGATTTCTTGAGCTGATTTATAGATCGACGGCATTTGAGTTGGAGAGGCGGTGGCCTGTAAGGGCTGTCGCCTCTTTTTGTTTGTTTTCTGGGTTGTTGGGCGGGGGGGGATGTGGTAGTTTAAATGTCTTCTAATTGGGATTGGGAATATGTTATATCACAGAATGAGAGACCGGGAAATGGGCGGCGATATTGTCCAGGTTGGTTTGATTGCCGCCGGTACGTTTGGCACCCAAATTGTGTCGCAGGTTGCGCATGCGGCCGGCATGCGCATTGCCGTTATTGCCGAGCTCGATGCCGATAAAGCGCGGCGCGCATATGGCCAAGCCGAGGTCGCAAGCGATGAGGTGGTGACTGCCGAGACGCCGGGAGATATAGATAGGGCGATTGAGGATGGGCGGCCGGCGGTTATTGCCAGTGCTCAGGCGATGA
>CAXGRO010000348.1:0-6299 GCA_964012055.1 uncultured bacterium | reverse complement strand
CGGCGATTTGGAGCGGGCGCGCGTTTTGCAGTTCCGCATTCTCGACTTGATCAATCTCATGTTGCTGGGCGTCAATTTTCCCATGGGTTTTAAGACGGGCGTGGCGGTGCGCGGTTTTGACGTGGGGCCGGCACGCCAGGTGATGAGCAACGAGGAGAGCGATTATTTGCAGCGCTTGGAAGCGCAAATCGGCTGCATCCTGGGCGACATGGGCTACGACGTCAACCCGCCGGCGGCCTGTCCAGTAACCAACCTGACGCCCATCGTCGGGCGCTGAGCGCATGGCCGCCCGCAGCGCGGCAGTGCTCGTCATTGGGGCCGGCGTGGTCGGCCGCTGCATCGCCTACTACCTGTGGCGACGCGGGGTGGCGGCGCACCTTATCGACGACAACCAGGGGCCGACGCCCACCAGCCGCGCTTCGCTGGGCATTCTCACTCACCCCAACGGCCTCGACAACCCCTATTCCAATTTCTATAGAGAAGGACATGCCCTGCACCAGCCGCTGGCGGCTGAACTGCTGGAGGAGACCGGCGTGGACGTGGGGTGGCGGGCGCCGGGCGGCATCGATGTAATTCTCAACGATGCGGACGAAGAGGCGGCGCGCGAATTGTTGCGTTTTAATCAAGAGCGCGCCTGTGCGGCGGAGTGGGTCGAGGCGGCACAACTGGGCGCGATGGAGCCGGATATTTCTCCGCAGGCGCGCGGCGGGGTGTATTTTGTGGACGACTACCGGGTAGACCCGGCGCTGTTGAGCGACGCATTGCTACAGGCGGTGCAGGCGCGCGGCGGGGGGATATCCTACGGCGAAAAGGTCGAGTCCGTGAGGCAGGTTGGGGACGACGGCGTGGAAGTGCGCACCGGCAAGGAGGTGTACAACGCCGACTACGCGGTGCTGGCGGCCGGCGCCTGGACCGGGGCGGTGGGCGAAATGTTGGGTCTGCAACTCGCCATGCGGCCGGTGCGCGGTCAGCACGGCCGCTACGCCGGGGGGGAGAGAGTGCGCCACATTTTGCGCCACGGCGGACACTATGTGGTTGCCGCTGGGCCAGACGTCATTGTGGGGGCAACAGTGGAAGAAGTAGGGTTCGAATTGGAAAATACCCGGGCAGCGACGGAACATTTTGACGGGCTGTTTAGCTCGCTTTTGAGCTTTGCGCCGCGGCGCCTGGAACAGCGGGCGGGGTTGCGCCCCAAACCCAAGGGGGGGCGCCCATTGATTGGGCCTCTGCAAGCGCATCCGCGCATTTTTGCAGCTGCGGGCCACTACAAAAACGGCGTCCTCTTGGGGCCCGTCACCGGGCGGGTGGTCGGCGAGTGGATTGCCGCGGGGAAACCGGCTCGCGATATGAGCTATTTTGCCCCAGAGCGCTAGGAATTGGTGGTCTATTTAGGGAAGACCGATCTCCGATGCGACTGCCCCAGAGCGCACGGCCGAATTTGGATATAATTATTGACAGTCCTACACAATTGTGATAGACTTTTTAAAATCACCTCAAAAACATCAATTTCTCTCGGAGAATAGACCATGTCGCTAAGCACTCCAGAATTACTCGACGCCCTAGATTCGGTGACGTCCATTCCGGTCATTCCCTTTCGCGACGGCGCCGTGGCCTACGACGCGCACGCCAAGAATATCGACTACTTGATGAGCAACAACACATTGGAAGGCGGGCGCCGCCGCGTTATAGGCATTGCCGGCACCAGCTTAATTCACCACATCAGCGGCGAAGAGCAGGTGAAGCTGATGGATTTCACCGGCTGCCAGATGGAGGGCAAGGGCCTGCTGATGTCGGGCATTGTGCCCAACCCGGTCGACGACGCCGGCCGCATCATCGAGGCGCAGTCGAATTCGTCCCATCCGCCCGACGTTTTTTTGATTATGCCGCTGACCGGTGTCAACAACGCCGAGGGCATTTACCAGCAGTACATGGCGTTTGGCGAGCGCTTGGGGGCGTCGTGCGGTGCGCGCTTTTTGTACTACCTGCGCAATAAGAGCGAGCGCGACACGGCGGTGCGCCTGGTCAACGATTCGCCGCAGTTCGTCGGCATTAAGATTGGCACCGATGTGGACGACGTGGAGCCCATCGTCGAAGGCGTACATTCAGACAACGGCATTGTGATGTGGGGCATTGGCGACCGCAGCACCGGGCCGGCCGAGCGCGGCACCAAGGGCCACACCTCGGGCATCAACGTGGTGTTTGTGCGCGCCTCCGACGAGATCAATAACGCGCAGCGCCGCGGCGACTACGAAACTTCGCAGCGCATTGAAAACGAGATCGCTCCCCTTGAAGACATTCGCTTTCGCGACAGCCGCATGTACAATTATTCGGCGGTGGTGGAGGCCATGCACCTGGGCGGGTGGGACGACATAGACGGCGGCGCAGGCGGGCCCTTTAACCCGCGCGTGCCGGCTGAGGTGGCCAAAGAGGTAGAAGCGGCGATCAGCGCGATAAAACACTACCACTGATGTGCGTTGGCGTCTCCCATAAGAGGGGACGCGCGCATCGCTTGCCAGGAGGTCGTGATTATGGGTAGATCCCGTCGTCGCAACCGGGACCGCTCGAGTTTGAAGCTGTAAGCATTGATTTTTGTGGCGTGCGGCGTACTGGCGTTGGTTGTGCACTACCTGCCCGACGTGCCGGACAGATTTGAGATGTACGCCGATGAGCGCATCGAAGGTGCGGTGCGCAATGCGGTCAAAGCCGAAATCCAAGAGGCGACCCGGTCTGGGGACAAATAAAGCCGCTAGCCCTTAAGACTTTCGAGATAGGCGTTCCACTCCAGGGGCAAGAGGTATTTCTTCTGGCTGTTGCACTCCTTGCAGCAGGGCACGACGTTGGCTTTAACGCTTTTGCCGCCGCGGACTAAGGGGACCATGTGGTCCATGGTCAAGTCGCCGGGGGGGAAGGCGCGTTCGCAGTAGTGGCATTTGCCGGCGGCGCGGCGCCGTTTCCACCACTGGGTGCGGCGCAGTTCCCTGGCTTTGTTTTTTTCGCGGGCGATCTCTTCTTCGCTCGCGGCCGAGAAAAATCCGTCCATACAAATAAGGGTAGACCGTCCCGGCCGATTGCGCAACCGCTTATAAATTATGTCTTCTCATCCCATTATTCCGCTCTTTCCCCTCAACATTGTAGTCTTTCCCGGCGAGCGCCAGCCGCTGCACATTTTTGAGCAGCGCTATAAGGAGATGATTGCCCACTGCCGCCAGGGCGAGGCCGAAGGCGAGGTGCGGCCCTTTGGCATTTCATTGATTTCGGGGCCCAATTTGAGTGCCGTGGGGTGCAGTGTTGAAATTACCGAAGTTTTGCGCGAGTATGCCGATGGGCGCCTGGATATTCTCACCGAAGGTCGGCGGCGCTACCGCACCGTTGAAGTGTATCAGGACCAAATTTATTACAGGGCGGCTGTTGAATTCTTTGACGACGAAGAAGAAGAGGTGGACGATGCATTGCTCGCCGCCGCGCGGCAACGCTACCATCAGGTGTTCGAAACACACTTGGGACACGAGTTGCCCACCATGCGCATGGCGCGCTCCTCTTTTGAAATGGCGCAATTGGAAGGCCTGTCACTGGAACAAAAGCAGGCTTTACTCGAAGCCGTTAGCGAGAATCGGCGGCTGCAATTGCTCTGCGAGTACTTAGATGGTTATCTGGAGATGCTGCGCCAGCGGCGAGAAAAAGAAAAAGAAGAGAAGAGCAAGATTAAGGCCAACGGTCACACGGTGGGGGCCAACGGCCGAGCGCAAGGCGAGTGAGGATGTTGGTGAGGTGGTGCTCGCTAGGCTTCGGTGGGCGAGACGAATATGTGGGCGGCTAGCTCGAGCCCAAGGCTGTGTTCGCCCACCACGCCGATGCGCACTTGTAAGGGGCCTTTGAAAGGCGCTTTTTCGCACACTTCGACGCTGGTGCCCAGCGTCAAACCCAATTCGATCATATAGCGCAACATTTCTGGGTCGCGGTCGCTGACCTGGCGGATGGTGGCCTGTTCGCCAATTTCCAGATCGGCCAGTGAGCGGTAGTCGGGCCGGGCGATGTCGCCCTGTTTGGTGGGGATAGGCTCGCCGTGAGCCCCAACGGTGGGGTGGCCCAACATTTCGTCGATGCGGTCCTCAAACTCTTCCGAAATGGCGTGTTCCATGCGCTCGGCCTCGGCGTCCACTTCGTCCCAGGGGTAGCCCAGAGCTTCGGATAGGTACAGTTCGAGTAGGCGGTGGTGGCGGATGGTTTCGAGGGCGATTTTTTCGCCGGCTTTGGTGAGGACGACGCCCTGGTAGGGGGTGTGGCCGAGGAGGTTCATTTCGGCCAGTTTTTTGATCATGTTGGTGACCGAGGCGGCGGCCACGTCCATGCGTTCGGCGATGAGCGAGGTGGTGACTTTGCCGACGGCTTCGCGGCCTTTTTGTAGTTTGTAGATGTTTTTTAGGTAGTCTTCCACCGCCTGGCTGAGCATTCCCGTCTCCTCGAGTGCAGCGTGTTATCTGAGGTTAATATATGATAAGTTGAGGGGGGAGATCAAGAGGGGGTTGTTATGTTTAAGAGTGGAGGAGGGCGTTTCAACAATACAGTTGGTAAGAGAAAGGCAGACTTATGGAAAAGCCGAAGTTGATATACTACAACGATGCGCGGCATTACAGTTTTTATCGGTATGATCCGCCCATGAGTTTGCATCAGTTGCGGCAGCCGGTGGACGAGGTGTTGGGGACGGGGGTGGATACGCTGGTGTACGGGTTGGCCTCGGGGCATACTTTTTTGCACGGGTCGCAGGTGGGGGCCAGGTGGGGGGAGAGGGTGGAGGAGCACAACCACGGGGTGATGTGGTGGCGGGCGGCAGAGAATTTGAACAGGGCGTTGGCGGCGGGGTGCGATCCCTTGCAGGTGGTAGTGGAGCGGGGGCACGAGAAGGGGTTGCAGGTTGTGTGCAGCATGCGCATGAACGACGGGGCCACCTCGGATAATATGTACATGATGAATCGGCTGAAGCGGGAACATCCGGAAGTGCTGATCGGCGAGGAGGATCCCGACAAGCCGGGGGCGGCCACGTGCATGGATTTTGCCCACCCGCTGGTGCGCCAGGAGCGCTTGCGAATGATCGAAGAAGTATGCGGGCGCTACGGGGCCGATGGGTTGGAGATGGATCCGTACGTGGGGGTGTTTTTTAAGCGCTCGGAGGTTGAAAATAATACGCCGCTATTGACCGAGTTTGTGCGCCAGGCGCGCCAGGTGTTGGACGACATAGGGGCCGAGCGCGGGCAGAAGCTTTGTTTGGCGACGCGGGCGCACGCGGTGGAAGAGGCGAATTTGCGCATGGGCATGGACGTGCGGGCCTGGTTGGAAGAAGGGTTGGTGGACATGGTGGTGGTTTTGGGCAACGGAGTTCAGATGGATCAGGAGTTGCAGATCGGTTGGCTGGTGGAGGCGGCGCAAAAATCGGGTGCGTGGATTTATGCGCCGTTGGGGCGGGTGCTCTACGACGACCGCAACCACGAGACTACGGTGGAGATGATGCGGGCGGCGGCGACTAATTTTTGTGCCGCCGGGGCGGACGGGCTCTACGTCTCGGACATTGGTTGGCCCTTTGGCGAGCGCCAATACTTGATGTTGCGCGAGATGGGAGATTCCGATATCTACACCCGCAAGAACAAACACTACTTTGTGGCACACCGGGAGGCGCAGGAGGAGGCGTTTGTGCCGCGGCGCCATTTACCGGTTGATTTACAGGAAGGCGTGGCGGCCCGAGTGGTATTTAGCGTGGGAGACGATCTGGAGGCGGCGCGGCGGGACGACGAATTAGAGCGCGTGACGCTGGGGGTGCGGTTGGTGCAGCACTGCCCGGAGGACGTGGTTGTTTTTCAGTTTAATGGCGAGGCTGTAGAGCCGGACCGGGTGAGCCATTTTTACGGGGGGTTAGTTTCGTACACGGCGCAGCGCAGCGGTCTGCCGCATCGCATTGACACGCACCACTGGTTTCACTTTGACCTGCCCTTTGGCCTGGTGCGCCGGGGGGAGAACGAAGTGGTGGTGACGGTGCAGCGCTTGTTTAAGCCGTTGGTGGCCACACGGGTGTTGCACCAGGTCGAATTGGAGGTTGTGTACACAGAACCCTTTGTGCCGCACGGGGGGCAGATGTGAGTGATGAAGCGGTTTAGAGATATTATAACTGCGATTTTATATGTCTTCTTATAAGGTTGTATCAGCAGAAAGTGGCGAAATAAGCAATAATGACATTTTAATATGCCTTGTATAGGACAATACAGTGGACATTTTTTGACAAAAAAGTGCCGTTTCCTCAGGTTGGTATC
>CAXGRO010000347.1:0-6323 GCA_964012055.1 uncultured bacterium | reverse complement strand
CATGCGAGCCATGCCAGAAGTAAGCCAACTCCGGCGTATGCTTGCCGGCTTTGGGAATAACACAGGGATCGAAGGCCAATAGCCGCGACGATATACCGCGAAGCGGAAAATGTCGTCTTGTGCTGGACCAACCGCGGCGGCGTGCCCCTAAAGCACCCGGTCCATCCCAAAAACAACGGCCATATTTACGGCTGGGTGCGCGAATTGAGCCACGTTTTTGGCAAGCGCAGCAAGACCTATAATTACCAATCTTTCGCCAGCCACCCAATCAGCTAACTCCAATCGCTATTATCGAGTCCCCACTCCAAGTGGCCGCACATTGGCCATTTGGAGTTTTTTTTATATCTTCGCTGCGCTATACCCACGACAATATTCTTTAATTTTTCCAAACCCAAACCCGAGGTAAATTATGAGCACCGACCTAAAAGTAGAACACCTGGCCATCAATGTGACTGACCCAACCGCCATGGCCGCCTGGTACTGCGAACACCTAAATATGCAGATAATAAGCCAGGGCGAGCCGCCCACCCACACCCACTTTCTGGCCGATGCCTCCGGCCGCACCATGCTGGAAATTTATTGCGCCCTGCCCGACCAGGTGCCCGACTACGCCGCCATGCACCCGCTGGTCCTGCACCTGGCTTTTGCCACCGATGACGCCCAGGCCGCCCACGACCGCCTGGTGGCCGCCGGAGCAACCGCCATGGGCGGCGTAGGCGCCAAACCCTCCGGCGACCAAATGGCCATGCTGCGCGACCCCTGGGGTTTGGTCATTCAGCTGTGCCAGCGGCAAACGCCCATGCCCTGAGAAGGACCGTTTAGACGACATCAAAGTGATTTTTTCACTGAGGGCGGGCGGGAAGATGGCTCTTATCTAATGATATAAGTTTCTTCCACCACAATTGTTCGAGATCGCCACATGCCAAAAACCGGCTTCAAATGGGCCGCCGCCTGCGCCCTGCTGCTCTGCCTGCTCTGGCACGGCGCCGCAATGGCGCGCCCCAGCGTGGGGGAGTTGGTGCCCGATTTCACGCTGGACGACGTGGCCGGCCACCCGGTGTCCATCGCCGTTTTCAGGGACAAAGTGGTACTGCTCAATTTCTTTGGCTACGACTGACATTTTTGCAAGGCGGAGGCCGCCTCTATCGAACAGATCTGGCAGGATTTTAAGGGCCGCGAATTTGCCGCCGTAGGCGTCGACGTGTGGGACGGCACCGCCCGCCAGGTGGACCTCTTCTTTGCCCACGAAACCGAGACGACCTACCTGCTCTTGACCCGGGCCAGCCAGGTCGGTCGCCTCTTTGGTTTTGGCCACACCAATTACGCCGTCATCGACCACCGCGGGATCATCCGCTACCTCTCGTCCGACTCGGTCTTTCAAGCCGACATCCCCACCATCCGCGCGGTCATAGAACAGGCGCTGGCCGATCTAATTGCCGAGCAAAAGATCGAAGCCGCAAACGATCCTCCTGCTGCCGATCCACGCCGACCTCGGCAACATCGACCAGGTCATCATCAACCTGGCCCTCAACGCTCGCGACGCCATGCCCGAGGGCGGCACCCTGCGCTTTGAGACCAACAATATGACGCTGGACCAGGACTATAAAAAACAACACTCCCAAGGTGTAACCGGAAACTTTGTGCGACTCACCATCGGCGACACCGGCTCCGGCATGAGTACCGACGTGCAAGAACGCATATTTGAATCTTTCTTTACCACCAAAACGCCCGACAAAGGCACCGGACTGGGCCTGGCGGTCGTCTACGGTATTATTCAGGAGCACCAGGGATGGATTGAGGTGGAGAGTGCGCCGGGTGAGGGTACTCGTTTTGAAATATACCTTCCCGCCCTAGACAATCAGGTAGAAGTGGAGCCGCGCCGCACCGCTGCCCCTACCACCGTGCGACACAAAGGCAACGACGAACACATCATGCTGGTAGAAGACGAAGCGGACTTGCGCGAGCGCACCGAACGCGTCCTGGTCGACAGCGGCTATGTCGTGCATTCCTTCAGCACCATTGCCGCCGCCAGAACGGCCTTTAAACAGACCAGCAAACCGTATGACCTCATTCTCAGCGACGCCGTCCTGCCCGACGGCATGGGACCGCACTTGGTCTTGGACCTATGCGCCGAGCAAGCTAATTTAGCCGCCCTGATCATGACCGGCTACACCGATGAACGCATCGACTGAAATCTCATCCGCGCAAAAAAAAATAACCGTCCTGTACAAACCCTTCTCGGTTAACGACCTGCTCGTTCAGGTACGCAACGCCCTGAGAAAAAGCGCCACCTAGCCGCCGTTGAATTTTGGCAGTTCCGATATAGCCAAATCGTCGTTAATTACTGAGGTCTACACCCCGTGTAGTTTTAATGGACTTTTGCCCTGCGGCGCTTTACCTTATGAGCGTTTCCGGAACACCTAGCCGGCAACGCCCTTTTTATTTTCCACCACCACAGCCCAATAGGTGAAGCCATGGCACGCAAAAAGGGCCTACTCATCGCGCCTGAATTCCCGCCCGATTCTTTCTGGAGCTACAAGCACGTCATCCGCCAATACGCGCGCCGCAAGGTTTCCTTCCCGCCGCTGGGGCTGATCACCTTTGCCGCCATGATGCCCCGGGACGAATGGGACTTTGAGCTGATCGATCTCAACGCCGGCAATCCCGGCGCCGGCAAACTGCGGCGCAAAATTCAAAACGCCGACGCCGTCTTTGCCGGCGCCATGAACATCCAGGGCGATTCACTGGCCGCGCTGCTCAACAGGCCAGCGCGCGGCACCGACACCCCTTGGGTGCTGGGTGGTCCCCTGGCCTCCACCTACCGCGACGCCATTCTCCATCCCCAAACCGCCAAAGACCGCATTCTGCACGACGGCCTCGACTTTTTGGTGTGGGGCGAAGCCATGCCTTGGATTTCCCAACTCGGAGCCGCGCTGGACGCCCGGCCCCGCCACAGCGCCGCCACCCCCCAGTTGCTCATCCCCGAGCGCGTGCTCGACGAACCCGACGGCTCGCACAAATACCTGCGCGACGAGACTATTTTTAAGCCGCTGGACGACATACCCGTACCGCGCTGGGATCTGCTCGACGTCAACAACTACCGCTCCATGATGCTGCAAACCACGGCGGGCTGCAGCTTCCGCTGCAAATTTTGCGACATCGTGCAATTTAACGGCGGCTTCGCCCGCGCCAAAGACCAATCCGCTGTCACCCGCGAGTTGGCAGGCCATCTACGACACCGGCTTTAGAGGCGGCGTCTTTACGGTAGACGACAACTTTGTCTCCGAGCCGGCGGCCATGCAGAGCATTTTGGAAGGCATGATCGAATTCCAGCGCATGCACGCCTACCCCTTCACCTTTTTCACCCAGGCCAGCATCGACCTGGGCAAGGATCGCTGGCCCACCTCTTTCCGCTGATGAAGCGGGCCGGCTTCATGGCCGTTTTCTTGGGCATCGAAAACCCCGACCCCGACGCCCTCAAAGAAATGAACAAGATCCAAAACGTCAAAACCGCCCCCCAACAGACCATCGCCCAATTGCAGCGCCACGGCATCGAAGTATACGCCGGTTTTATCTACGGCAGCGACGCCGACACGCGGCAGACCGCCGATTTGATCGTCGACTTTGTCAAAGACAACGGCATCCTCTCGGCCATGACCGGCAAACTGACGCCCATGCCCCACACCCCGCTCTACGTCGAGCTGCGCGACCAGGGGCGCCTGGTGGAAGACGGCGACGCCAGCAATAACATCGACGATAGCCTGCAATACAAACCCGTCATGAGCCCACACGACTTGCAGGCGGGCTTCAGCCACATCCTCACCAGCCTTTTTTAACCGCCAGGCCGTGTACGAGCGCGCCCGCGACGTTCTGGAGCGCCTCGACATGCATATTTTTCGCGGCAACTCGCTTGAACTCAGCCAGAGCCTGGCCGCCGTCCGCTCGCTGTTGGTCCAGGGTTTTAACCGTGGCCGCGGTTGCGACGGCGCCTATTTCAAATACCTCAAAAACGCCTTCCAATGCGACCGCCAATTGCTGCGCCAGGTGCAGGGCGAAGCCACCCAACTGTACCAATTCTGGCGCGAGATCACCACCTCGGCCAAGAGCCACATCGAGCTTGACCCGCACACCGCCGAGCGCTTCAACAATATGCTGCACTACGCCCACGACGCCCTGATGCGCTACGGCACCGACCGCAAACTGGCGGAAATCAGCGATTACGTCCAGGCCGTGCGCGACTCGCTGGACCGCGGCAGCATCGCCCTCGAAGAGGCCCAATCAGTTTACGAAGGGGCGGTGGACTACCTCAAAACCAAGCGTGCCATGTTCAGCTTTCCCGGCACCAACCTGGTGAAGGCGTTTGAGCTGGCTATAATGGGGTTGCACTACGAGACGGTGGTGGGCAATGTGCTCGCGGAGAATGAGACCTCTCCGCTTGCTGCTACCGGATCTGCACTAGATCATATGGACGGCAGCAAGTTCAATTAAGAGTTGCGCAAAGAAATTGCGCACTCGGATTCTGTTTTATGGTAATCTTCTCTCCTTGACAAATTTTTAGCCTAGGCTAAATTACCTGTAACCTATTTTACCTATTATCTAAACTTCTCTAACATCGCCAACGTCCTTTCCCCTGCTAAAACAAAGGATCTCTGCGGAAGGTTTCAAATGAAGAATCTATTAGGACTGTGCTGCGCCCTGGCGCTATTATTGGCCTGCGCCGCCCCCGAGCAACAACAAGAAGAAGGCAAGAAGCAAGTAGTCTGTACCACCGGCATGATTGCCGATCTGGCCGCCAACATAGGTGGCTCGCGCATAGAAGTCACCGGCCTCATGGGCCCCGGCGTCGACCCGCACTACTACAAGGCCTCCCAGGGCGACATCAAACGCCTCAGCGAAGCCGACCTGATCCTTTTCAACGGCCTCTTTCTCGAAGGCAAAATGGAAGACATCTTCGCCAAAATGGCGCGCAAGAAAAAGGTCGTCGCCGTAACCCAGCCCATCCCCGCTGAAAAACTGCGCAAACCGCCCGAGTACGACGGCAATTACGACCCCCACATCTGGTTCGACGTCAGCCTGTGGCGGCAGACCATCGATCTGGTCGTCGCCAGCCTCTCCGAGATAGACCCGGCCGGCGCCCAGGAGTACCAACAGCGCGGCCAGACCTACGCCGCGCGGCTCGACTCGCTGCACCATTGGGTGCAAGAACAGGTGGCGCAAATCAACCCCGACCAGCGCGTTTTGGTCACCGCCCACGACGCCTTTGGTTATTTCGGCCAGGCCTACGACATAGAGGTCGTGGGTTTACAAGGCATTTCCACCGTGGCCGAATACGGCGTCAACGACGTCAGCCGCCTGGTAGACCTCATCGTCGAGCGCAAAGTAAAAGCCATCTTTGTCGAAAGCAGTGTGCCACAGCGCTCCATCAACGCCGTGCGCGAGGGGTGCCAGGCCCGCGGCCACGCCGTGGAAATAGGCGGCACCCTCTACTCCGACGCCATGGGCGCCCCCGGCAGCGGCGCCGATACCTACATCGGCATGGTGCAGAGCAACGTCAACACCGTCGTCGGCGCCCTCAAATAAGGATTCGCCCCATGGCCGAGCAGAACGTTGAAAAAACGCCCATCCAAATCCACGACATGACCATCGCCTACCACAAAAAGCCGGTGCTGTGGGACGTGGACCTCGACATTCCGGAAGGCCACTTGGTGGGCATCATTGGCCCCAACGGGGCGGGCAAGAGCACCCTCATCAAAGGCCTCATGGACCTGGTACCCAAGGCCTCGGGCTGGGTCAAAATCTACGGCCAGTCCTACGAGGCCATGCGCCGCCACATCGGCTACGTGCCGCAGCGCGAGTCGGTCGACTGGGACTTCCCCATCAGCGCCCTCGAAGTGGTGATGATGGGCCGCTACGGCCACGTCGGCTGGATCCGCCGCCTGCGCAGCGACGACCGCCACATTGCCCAAGAAGCGCTGGTCAAGGTGGGCATGGAAGAATTCGCCAAGCGCCAGATCAGCCAATTGTCGGGCGGCCAGCAGCAGCGCGTCTTTTTGGCCCGCGCCCTGGCCCAGGACGCCCGCATCTACCTCATGGACGAGCCCTTTGCCGGGGTCGACGCCGCCACCGAGCGCGCCATTATCGACATTTTGGTGGAGTTGCGGCGCCAGGACAAAACCATTTTAGTGGTGCACCACGACCTGCAAACCGTGACCAATTATTTCGACTGGGTCATCATGCTCAACATGCGCGTGGTGGCCAGCGGTCCCACCCGCGAGGTCTTCACCGACGAGAACCTGCAAAAAACCTACGGCGGCCCCCTCACC
>CAXGRO010000346.1:0-6336 GCA_964012055.1 uncultured bacterium | reverse complement strand
CCTCCCGCCAGCAGCAAGAGCGCCGCCGTGCTGACACCGTGGTTGATCATGTGGCTCAGTCCGCCCTGTACTCCTTGCAAATTGAGCGCTGCAATGCCCAAAACGACCAAAGCCATCTGGCTGGTACTGGCGCAAGCCACTACTTTTTGTAAATCGTCTTGGACCATGGCCAATAAAGCACCGTAAACAGCGCCAACCGCCGCCACAACGGCTATGTACATCGACCAATCGTAGAACGCCTCTGGAAAGAGCGGCAGGCAGAAACGCAATAAACCGTACCCGCCAATCTTTAGCACAACCCCGGCCAGCAAAACAGTCAGCGGCAATGGCGCGGCGACCTGGGCAGTGGACAACCAGGTGTGAAGCGGAAACAGCGCCAACCGCGCCGCAAAATAAATAAAGAAGGCCAGCAAAGGCCATAGTTGGGCCTCCAGGGGCAGGGTCAATTCGTATAATTGCAAAACGCCAAAGTGGAATTGACCATTAATTTGTCGATGGTAATCGGCCAGATAAAGCATGGCAATCAGAAAAGGCAACCCCGTCGCAAAATTATAGAGCGCGGTGTGCAACGACGCATATATGCGCCGACGGCGGCCCCAAATCCCAATGAGCAGGGAGGCGAACAATACGCCCATTTCGCAGCAGACGTAAAACAGCAATAGATCAAGGGCCACAAAGGCGGCGAGCAGGGCACTGCCCAAGGTCAGTACGACGCAGGTGTACTCTTTGCGTTGCGCCGCAACATCGAGACCATCCACCAACAGAACCAACGGCAGCAAGGCGCTTGTCAGTAACACCAAAAAAATACTGATGCCGTCCACCCCCAGGTGAAAATAGAGCCCCATGGAAGGTATCCAGGCATAGCGTTCAACAAATTGCATGCCGGACGTCCCCGGATCGAAACGGGCGTAGAGCAGCGCCGCCAACACCAGCGTCGCCACAGTAAACAACAGCCCCACGCCCTTGATCAAACCCGCTCGCCCGCGCGGCGCAATCCCGCAGCACAAAGCGCCTACCAGAGGCGTTAATACGAGGCTACTGAGCAAATATTCCATAGCTCTATAAAACCAGATAGGACAGCGCCACAACTACGCCCGCTAGCGCGAATAGGGCGTACGTCCTCACCTGCCCACAGTGCAAGCGCCCCAATATCCATCCCACCCCGCGCACACAGAGTGCACTGCCGTTGACCAATAACAAATCGAGCAAAACTGTATCGACAAGGTCCCACAAAAAGCGGGCACATGCTTGCAGCGGGCGGACCAACAAGTGCCTGTAGACCGTTTCTACATAATACTCAGCCGCCAGCACCTGCAATAAGGCCCCCGAGCGACTGCGCGCCGGATCGGGGGCACTCCTCCCGTACAGCGCCCAGGCCAAAACCGCACCCAAAATAGCCGTGCCAGTCGTCACCGCCATCAGCGCGGCATGCGGTAGTCCCCCCTTACCCGCCTGGGCAAACGCCCCCAATACGGGCTCCAGAAAGCGATTGATAATACCGCCGCCCGGAGGATAGCCCACGCCTCCCAGGGCAACGCAAATGAGCGCTAAAATTGCCAGCGCTATATACATAGAAGCGGGCTGTTTAGCCACGCGCGTTGCCGCCTCGCTGCGTGGCTCGCCCCAAAACACCAGAAAAACCAGACGAAATGCGCATAGAGAGGTGGCCAGCGAAACGGCACAGCCGGCGATCCACACGACTAAATCGCCCGCATCAAGCGCCGCAGTCAAGACGTCGTTGCGACTCCAAAATCCGGCAACCGGCAAGGCCCCGGCCAGCACTAAAACACCGCTCATAAAAGTCCAAAATACGGCAGGCATATGTTTGCCTAAACCGCCCATTTTCCACACGCCCTCCACTTGCGGAGCGGCGCGTTCTATAGCGTCGCTGGCCAAAAAAAGCAGCGCCAGCGCAAAAGCGAGGACTAAACCGTGGTAAACACCGGCCACATAGGCCCCCAGCCCCAGAGCCGCAAAGACAAAGCCGTACTGACTGGCCGCCACATAGGCCAATACCCGACGCAAGTCTGCTGCAACCAACGCCAAAAAAACTGCCAGCAGCGCCGTCGCCGTACCAACGCCGGCCAGCACCTGGCTGGCCAGCGGCGATACTTCCAACAGCGGCTGGGTGCGCGCCAGGATATAGACGCTGGCCAACCCCCCGCTCAAGGCGTGTATCCAAACGCTGGCCGGCGCCGGTGCCGCCGTTGCGTCGGCACCCCAGATATGGCAAGGGAACTGCGCGGCGCGACAAGTAGCGGCACCACACAGGAGAAAAGCTATGAGCCCGGCCCGTGCCGTCTGGCCGGACCCCACTTGGAGAACGGCAAAACTCAACCCTCCCCGCTCAGCCAGCAAAAGCCACAGCCCCATAGCAAACAATGCGACGCCAATGAGTTCAAAAACAGCGGTTTTGCCAGCCGCCGCCACTGCGGCATTATCGTCGTGCCGCAAGCCAACGAATAAATAGGAGCAAAGGCCCAGCACCGTCCACGCCACCAATACCGCGGCAAAATTATCCGCCAGTATCAGTGCGGCAGCGGCGGCGACGGCAAAATCGGCCAGCGCAAAATAACGCGCATAAGATGTTTCGCCGCGCAACTGGCCAACGGCGCAAACCTGGGTGGCCAGTCCAATGCTGGCAAAAGTGGCCAGCGTTGCCGCCGCCAGCGCATCAACCTGCAAACCCAGATCTACCGTCCAAGCGCCAAGCGCCAGCCAGGTATAACCCCGCGAATTCAAGACCTGCCCTTCGAGGCTACCCACCAGCAAAACGATGCTAGCTATCCAGGCCAGCGACGTACCCACCAGTGACGCTATATGAGCTTTATCCCCACCCCACAACGCGTTGAATAGGGCGCTCAACAAGGGCGCAGCCAGGGCGACAACGGCCGCCATTTGCATATATTCTAACTGAATTCCAACTACCATTTTAGTTTATCCGCCGCTTCCAGATCTACGTTTTTGGCATGTCTGTAGAAAGCCAACACCAGTGCCAACCCCACGCCTATTTGGGCGACGCTTACCACCAACGAAAAAAGTGCAAACAGTTGGCCGTTGAGTTGACCATGGTAGTGGGCGAAGGCTACCCAACTCAGGTGGACGCCTGTAAAAGCCACTTCGAAAGCGATTAAAACCACCAGCAAATTACGCCGCAATAAAATGCCAACCACGCCAACCACAAAGAGCAACGCGCCTAGCAATAAATAGTAGGGCACCGGCACCACCATTTCAGTCTCCCTCTATCTCTGCACGTTCCCGTCCTGCCAGCACCAACAACCCCACGACTCCGGCAAGCAGCACCAAAGCGACCACCTCGAGCGCCAGGGCAAATCGGCTGAATAAGAGTTGTCCAACTGCAGCCGCACTTCCCATTATTTCCTGCTCTCCTACGAGCGCAACGGGGTGGTGAGCCAGCCGGCTGACTAGGTGCGCCAAGGCGCCCAGCCCCACTACTAGGGCGGCGGTGCGGGTGCCGCGGCTCAAGGGCTCGGCATATTTATCCGGACGCAAATTCATCGTCGATATAGCCGCCAGGATCAATACCAATACCACGCCAGCAAAAACGAGCATTTGGACAACGCCCAAAAACGGTGCGCGCAAGTGGACGAAAAACAACGCACTGCAAGCGCCCAAACTCAACAGCGAAAGTGCGCAGTACAGCGGGTTTTTAAAAGCAATAGCCCCAATGGCTGCGCCCACAGTCAGCACCGCTAAAAAGAAAAAAAGCGCCAGTTCCATATCATCCGACCAAAGCCATAATCCAGGCCGTACCTAATACATTAAAAAGTGCGACAGGCAATAATATCCTCTTATTCAAACGCGCTACTTGATCGCGGTGAAATTGCGGCAATACCCACCGCACCCACAGCGCCGCCACCAGCACGCAGGCGGTCTTGCCAGCAAAAACAGCTATTTTTAACAATTCTCCCCACAGCGACTCAACCCCAACCGTTGCAATATAAGGCAGGTGCCACCCGCCACCATATAGCACCACCACCAATGCCGCACCGGCCAGTAAATAAGCGTACTCAGCCCACTGAAAAAGCAAGCGTCGGGCGCCGCTGTAGTGAGCGAGAAACCCACCGCCCACCTCAGATGCAGCGGCGCCCAGCCCAAAGGGGGCGCGGTCGATCTGGGCCAGCCAAGCCACGACAAAAACAATCAACCCCAACGGCTGTCGCCAAAAATTCCAGCAAGGCAGCGGACCAACCATCGAAGTCTGTGCCAGCACCACTTCGCTCAAGCGCGACGAGCCACTGAGCGCCAATACGCCAACCAATGCCAACCCCAGAGTCAAACCGTATCCCAAACGTTGATCAACGGCGCGCAGACCGCCCAAAAGCGCGTATTTCTCGTTGACGCTCCAGCCAGCCATTAAAGCACCATAACCGGCCAAAGCCGCCAGCGCCAGCACGTATAATACGCCCACATCGAGGTCGACCACTTGAAGCCCTACGTGCCGCCCCCCAATTGCAATGCTTTCGCCAAAGGGAATCGCTGCAAAAATCATCAACGCCGGCAATAAAGCCGCCAGCGGCGCCCAGGCGTGTAGAAAACCATCTCTATCCCGCGGCCTTACATCGCCCTTAAACAGCAACTTTAACACATCTGCCCAGGGTTGCCCCAAGCCGCCGGGTCCAACGCGGTTGGGGCCCAACCGACCCTGTGCAAAGGCGCCGAGGCGGCGGTCCAGCAAATAGATGTAGGGCAAAGCCACGCCGACAACCAAACCCAATAGGACGACACTCTTACCGCACGCAATAACAAAATCTGTTAGATCCATACTCATTTGGTATGGTCCTCGATATCCAAAAAACCCGCCCGCTGCACCCGCATGGCCCAACCGCCACCATAGGGAAAACCGCCGCGGGGTTGGTCGGGTTCGCGGTCATCTAATATCTCATAACTCAGACCGGTGAATATCCCGCCTACTTCGCGACCCATCTCTTCTAGCAAGGACGCCGGGCTATCCCAGTGCCAATTGCGGCCAGCTGTGGCGGCCAGGCGCTGCAGAATCTGCCAGTCGGGCAAAGCGCGCTCGCGCAGCGCAACGGCCTGGCGCAGCCGTTGCACACGCCCCGCTTCATTGGTAAACGTGCCATCTTTTTCGGCAAAGGTAGCGCCCGACAAAACCACTTGTGCCCGCCGTGTCAACTCCGAGTGCATCATATCTTGCACCACCAGAAAATCCAGTTTTTGCAACGCTTGTTTCTGCCGCTCGTTCAATTGTTCGCGCGGATCACCCCCCAGTATAAAGGCGCCGCAAACTCGCCCCGCCTCTATAGCCTGCCAGATCTCTTCCTCTTCCAGCAACGCCATATTCAGGCCCGCCGTCAGGGCCTTTACCCCGCGGCCATTGGGCGCTTTTTCGGCCCGAATTGTAAAACCACTGGCAAAACGCACATCCCCCTGCGCGTCTCTGGGCAGGCGCAACCCCACCTGATCGGTGCGCCAAACCTCCCTGGCCAGACGCGCCAGCAGGTAATTCTCTTCGTTGCTGAGGTGGCCACTAAAGAGAACGGCAATGGCCGCGCCGCCGTTGAGCCTGCGAATGCGGTCCAGCCCATTGTGCACCGCCGACAGCGCTTCTTCCCAGGACACCGGTATTTGGCGCCCGCCCTCCTCCACCAGCGGAAAAGGCAAGCGCTGGGCGTCGCCGATGTAGGACCAGCCGTAGCGGCCGTCGTCGCAGATCCAATACTGGTTGACTTCTAGATTGACCCGAGGCTTAATACGCTGAACCTGTCCGGCCCCCACGTCAATGCGCACATTGCAACCGGCGCTGCAACCGGGACAAACCGAATCGACGCCGGTCATAGACCACACCGGCGGCCGGGCGTCGACATCCTTGTCTGTCAATGCGCCCACCGGGCAAACATCGATCACGTTGCCAGACATGCGATTGTCCAAAGGGCGATCCGAATGCACGTCCACCCCAACGTGGGCGCCCCGTTGAAAAACGTCCAATTCGCCCGTGCCGGCGACCTCATCGCAAAAGCGCACACAGCGACTGCAGTGGATGCAGCGATCGGCGTACAATTGCACGTGCGCACCCAGTTCCCGCTTGCCTCGAACCAATTTTTCTTCGTCAAAGCGACTGCGATCGCGCCCATAAGTGTACGCGTAGTCTTGCAATTCGCACTCGCCAGCACGCACGCAAACAGCGCAATCGAGTGCGTGATTAATCAGGCTAAATTCCAGCACGTCGGCGCGCGCTTTGGCGACATTTTCGGTTTCGGTATCCACCACCATGCCGTCCACTACCGCAGCGTTGCAGGCCGTAGTCAACGTCTTTTCTCCTTCCACTTCGACCTGGGTCAGGCACAGACGGCA
>CAXGRO010000345.1:0-6339 GCA_964012055.1 uncultured bacterium | reverse complement strand
ATTTCAACCTTACAAAAATCCGCTCAAAATCGAAAAAGTGTCCACAGTATTGTTTCAATATGGTACTGTGTAATATCGTCTGTACAGACTTGATGTTCAGATGGCGCGGCCGTAGAATATGTCCAAGATAATTCCAATACCCGCCAAAGATCTTCGACGAGGTGAGACCCATGCAAGAAAATTCCGCTGTTGACATGCAACTCGACGTGCGCGTGCCCATGCGCGACGGCGTCGAGCTTTCGGCCGACATATACCTGCCCGTCGGCGACGGCCCTTTCCCCACCGTGCTCGTGCGCACGCCCTATAGCAACAACATGGAAGCCCCCATTGAAAAGGCGCGCAGCCTGGCCAACAGCGGTTACGTTTGCGTGGTGCAAGACTGCCGCGGGCGCTGGGACTCCGACGGCGATTATTACCCTTTTCGCGAAAGCCGCGACGGCTACGACACGCAGGAGTGGATAGGGCGCCAGAGCTGGAGCAGCGGGCGCGTCGGCATGGCCGGCGCTTCGTACGGCGGCATTGTGCAGTGGCAGAGCGCGCCGTTGCGCAGCGAATTTCTCACCTGCATGGTGCCGCGCGTCATCTGCTGCGATTTTTACACCGGCCTGGTCTATCCCGGCGGCGCCCTGCAGCTCAACGTGGCCATGACCTGGGGCATGCGCACCAACGCGCGCACCGGCCAGAGCATCGACTACCACCACTGGGCCGAGGCCTTCCGCACCTTGCCGGTGGAGAAGTTGGACGAAATGGCCGGCCGCACCCTGCCCTTTTGGAAGGACTGGATTGAACACGCCGCCTACGACGAGTACTGGGAAGAGATGGACGACGAAAAGCGCTGGGACCAGATGGAAGCGCCGGCGTTTAATATGGGCGGTTGGTTCGACCTCTACGCCGCCCAGACGTTTGACAATTTTAACGGCTTGCGACAAAACGGCCGCGGCGAAAAAGTTAAACAGAGCAAACTCATCGTCGGCCCCTGGCCCCACGCCTTGAGCCAGTCGTCCACAACCGGCGATATAGATTTTGGTGCCCATTCCATGGCCGATTTAGACGCGATGGAGATGCGCTGGTTTGACTACTGGCTCAAGGGCATCGACAACGGCATTGTCGACGAGCCGCCCATCCGCCTCTTCATCATGGGTATAAACGAGTGGCGCGACGAGCACGAGTGGCCGCTGGCGCGCACCGACTGGCAGAAGTGGTATTTGCATTCGGGCGGCAACGCCAATTCGCTGCTGGGCGACGGGGCCCTGTCGCAGGAGAGCCCGCAGGGCGAGACGGCTGATACCTTTGTCTACGACCCGCGCTATCCGGTGCAGACCATGGGCGGCAATAATTGCTGCTCGCCGCACATTGTGCCCTGGGGGCCGCACGACCAGCGGCCGGTGGAGATGCGCAGCGACGTGCTGTGCTACACCAGCACGCCGCTGGAGCAAGATGTGGAGGTGACCGGTCCCATCAAGCTGGTGCTCTTTGCCGCCACCGACGGACCCGATACGGATTGGACGGCCAAATTGGTGGACGTGTCACCGACGGGGTATGCAATGAATTTGTGCGACGGCATTTTGCGCGCCCGCTACCGCGAGAGTTTTAGCGCGCCGCAGATGCTGGAGGCCGATAAGGTGTACGAGTACGAGATTGAGGTGGGGGTCACCGGCAATGTGTTTCGCCGGGGGCATTGTATTCGTTTGGAGGTGTCTTCGTCTAATTTCCCGCGCTTTGATCGCAACCTCAATACTGGGGGGTCGGGGTTTGGTAGCGAGATGCGGCAGGCGCGGCAGACGATTCATCATAATAGCGAGTGTGCTTCGCATATTTTGTTGCCGGTGATTCCTAGGGGGTGATGTTGGTGTTGGGTTTGGAGGGTGGTTCCAATAAACAGGTGAACTATGGCTATGCTGAATGTCGATTTTGCGCGCGCCAATGTTGCTAAGTATTCCTGGGCTCGGGCTATTGTAGAGGGGTGGAGGGAGGAGGTGACTTATGCCCTAGAGCAGGGGCGCGACTTTTTTGAAGAGATGATTGCCGAGCTGACGTTGTGGCCGGAGTACGGGCAGAATTGTCCGGTTTGCGTTGGCAAGATGTCTTCGATGGGGGAATGCGGCATTTACCAATGGGACGTGGGGGCGCCCGATCGCCTGGTGTGTTCCTATTGCAAGACCGAGTATCCTAACGCCGATTATCCCGAAACCGGCAGTGTCACGGCGCCGCGCATGGGGCAGACCTTTACCTTTTACGAGACTGACGAGGAGCGCGCCCACCCGCACGACCGCTCGGGGCGTTATGCCTTTAAGTGGGTCAACTATCCGGTGCATACTAGCTGGAGTGGGGTGCTGCGCTCAAAGCGGGCCACCTGGTGTGTCGAGCAGATGGAATTGCTGGCCAAACTCTACGCCGTGGTGGGCGAGGTGGAGTGCGCCGAGCGCGCCGCGTGGATCTTGGACATTTTTGCGCAGCGCTACCCCAACTGGCTCTTCCACGCCTATGACGGCACCGTGGCCGATTTGCCCCCGGCGGCGGCCGCCGCCGAAATGGGGCGCAACCCGCGCGGCGGCAAATTTGCCCCCGAAAGTATTATTTCAGCTTTTGAAGGGCGGCATCAGCAGGGCGATCACGCGGTTTTGTGCAACGGCTTTTGGGGGGCCGGACGTTTGGGTTGCAGCGGCTCGGACAGCGGTTTTTTGTTGGAGGCGCTGCGCTGTTACCAGCTGGTGCGCCCGGCGCGCTATGCGGACGGCCGGGCGGTGCTGACGCCAGAGATGGAACGCCGCATCTGCCAGGATTTGTTGATAGCGGGCTGGGACGACACCGAGCACTGGGACGAGATCAACAATAAGTGTGGGCGCGGGCGAGCGCTAAGCGGGGCGATGGGCATGCTCTTTGAGCGGCCGCACGGGGTGCGGCGGGCGCTCGAAGGACTGGAGAAATTGATGGAGGAGGCGTTCCACTTTGACGGTTTTTGCACCGAGTCGCCCTCGTATTCCGACATGCACCTGAATTTGATGCGCGACATTCCCGAGGTGCTGGTGGGTTATGCTGGTCTGCCAGACGAGGCTGAGGTGTCGCAAGACTTTGATCCCTTTGCGCGTTTTGATCGCTACCGTTTGGCGCTGGAGAGCATGGTGCGCATGCTCGACCCGAGCCTGCAATACCCTGTCATCGGCGATACGCACCGGGGCGGGGGCATCCAGGCCATTCACGCCGAGGTGCTCACCTACCACTACAACCGGCGCTACGCGGCGTTGCTCGAAAAGGCGCAGGGGGCGCCGTTGTCGCAGGCGGGGGGCGAGTACGCACTGTGGCATCGCGACCCGGATTTACAGGCGGAGGGCGAAGTCGAATTGCCGTTGCGCAGCGAGTGGTTTCCCGGCTGGCGGGTCGCCGTCTTGCGCGGTAACGCCGTCAAAGAGCACACGGCCTTCTACCTCAATGGCTACGCCCACGGCGGCCACCGGCACTGCGACACCCTGGGCATTATCTACATCGCCCACGGCCGCGAAATGGCCGCCGACCGGGGGTACATTTGGGACGATCCGCGCAACGCCTGGTGCCGCAGCACGCTGTCGCACAATATAGTGACCGTGGACGGGGACAATCAGAACGGGGCGCAGTGTCGCTCGACGCTGGGGCTCTTTGGCAGGGGGGCGGGAATTGAGGTGGTGCAGGCGTCGGCCAACGCCTACGAGCAGTGCGATCAGTACAATCGCCTGTGCGCCCTGGTGGAAATGCCCGGGCAGCAGAGCTATGTGGTGGACATTTTTCGGGTGCGCGGCGGCCAATTGCACCAGTACGGCTTTCACTGCAACGGCCGGCTGGTAGGCGTCGACATTGACCTGCAAGCCGTCGAAGAAGAAATCGAATGGCTGGAAAATTTGCGGGCGGCGCAACCGCAGGGTCCGTTTACCACCACCTGGGAGCACGAAGGGGCGCGTTTGGACCTGACCGTTTTAAACCCCGTCGACCGGGTGCTGGTGGCGGACGCGCCGGGCTGGCGCAGCGATCGGGGCGACGAGATCAACGCCCCGCCCGTGCAAGAGGTGCTGGCGGAGCGGCGAGGCGGAGAGGTTGTGGCCAGTCGATACGCGGCGGTTATGGCCCCGTACGAGGGGGGCGCGTCGCCGATTTTGTCGGCCCGTCTGCTGGTTGATGACGCCGACAATGGAGTGGTGGGCGTGGCCGTGGAACGCCAGGGGGGCACGGATTATATCCTCTCTTCCCTGGAAGGCAGAGAATGCCAGTGCGGTCCTATGCGCCTGGTCGGCCGCTTTGCTTTTGCGTCGGTGGATGCGCAGGGGCAGACGTTGCGCTCTTATTTATTGGACGGCACGCTATTGCAGTGCGGTGATGTCCGGCTCGAACTCGCCCAGAGCCGCACTGCGCTGGCGGTGGATGCGGTGGAGGGGCGGACGTTTCACCTGGCGGAGTCGGCGCCGACGGACCGAGAAATAGTGGGGGCTTATTTGCTGGCGAACCAAACGGGCTTTGAGATCGAGGCGGTCGGGCCGCAGACTCTAACGGTGCGAGACTATCCGGCGGTTGAGTGCGATGAAGTGGTTGTACTCAATGAGGCGGCGGTGCTTAAGGCGTGAGATCGAAGGTCTGCCGCAAAATTTTTTAAAACGAAATGCAGTGCTGGTGCAACAAGGCGTGCGCTGTTCACCCTGTCTGATAGAGTTTAGACCCCTTGTCTTCGCTGCGGTAACTCGGCTGCGAAATGACGGCCTTTTGCGCTTCGCTCAGCTCGTTGTAAAACGGCGGCGGCGTGTAGGTGCCCATCACGCCTTCGCTCATGACGCCGGGCATATAGCGGATAATCATGGTGCGGCGCTGGTGTTTGGCCACCCAGGGCAGGGCGCCGTGCATGAGGCATTCGACAAAGAGGATGGCGTCGCCGGCGTTGGCGGCCAGCTGGACGATGCGGTCCTGGTGTTCCTGGTAGAGGCGGATGTCGTCGGGGCAGGGGAAGTTGGCCTTGTGGCTGCCGGGCAGGCAGGCGAAGCCGCCGTCCTGCGGCCCCACGTCGGTCAGCTGTACGGCCAGGTTGGTCATGCCGCAGAACATGCGGCCGTTGCGGTAGAGGAAACCGCGCGAGCGGTCGTGCGGCTCGCCGCCTTCGTGGAACCAGAAGCCCTCGCCACCCTCGTCCATGGTGATGAGGCCCAGGCCTTCGAGGCGGAAGCCGGGTCCCAGCAACTCCTCCAGATAAGGCGTCATATTGGGGTGGGCCATCATGTGGCGGAAGATGTCGCAGTGCGGTTTTTCCCATTCCAGCATATTGCCCAAATCGCCGCGGCCGGTACTGCCGCCTAGGGTAGTGGAGCCGTTGGCCAGGTCGTTGGGGCGGATGCTTATTTTGTCGGCGTGGTGGTCGATGGCTGCGTTGGCGGCTTCGACTTCGGCGGCGGAGAGGGCGTTTTTGATTATTAAATAGCCGTGTACGTCGAAGAGAAATTTATCGCTTTCGTTCATTGCAACTCTCCCTGTAATTGTTCCAGGCCGGCGTCGATGATGTCGATGGCCTCGTCGATTTGTTCTTTTGAAATGATCAGGGCGGGGTAGAAGCGCAGGTCGTCGCCGTCGACCCAATCGGCCACGGCGCTGGTGGTGGCGACCGAGAGACCCCGTTCGAACAGGATTTTTCCCAGGCGCTTGGCCACGCCCTTGTCGGCGGCAAAGGGGGTTTTGCGGTCGCGATCCTGGACGAATTCGATGCCCAGCATCATGCCTTTATTGCGGATCTCGCCGACCATTGGGTGCTTGCGCAGGTCCTGGGCGCGCTCGCCTAGGTAAGCGCCCACTTCTGTTGTGTGGGCAAGGACGTTCTCTTCTTCTATGATATCGAGTACCTCGTCGACCACGCGCATGGCTAGGGGGTTGTTGACGTAGGTGAAGACGTGGGCGAAAATGGCGCCGCCCTCAACAAAGGCGTCGCGGATGGGGCGGCGCATGAGCACGCCGCCGGTGGGGCAGTAGCCGCTGCTGACGCCTTTGCCAAAGACGATCATATCGGGCACCACGTCCCAGTGCTCGATGCCAAAGTAGCGCCCGGTGCGCCCGAAGCCGGTGATCACTTCGTCGGTGATGAAAAGGACGTCGTACTTGTCGCAGATCTGGCGGATGCGGGGAAAGTAGTCGGGCGGGGGGCTGCCCGCGGCAATGCCGGCCATGCTCACTGGCTCGGCGACAAAGGCCGCAACGTTTTCGGGGCCGGCCTGCAAGATGGTGCGTTCGAGGTCGTCGGCGCAGCTCAGGTTGCACTGGCCGGCGCAGCCGGCAAAGGCGCAGCGGTAGGGGTAGCAGGCGGCGATGTGGGGGAAGTCGGGCAGCCAGGGGGTAAAG
>CAXGRO010000344.1:0-6352 GCA_964012055.1 uncultured bacterium | reverse complement strand
CTTCGGTGCTGTGTTGTTTTTGCTTCATCTGACTACTCCTTAGCAGTTAAGAAATAGTCTCAGCCTCCGTGGGGCAAATCAGGGTGGTCATCACACCCAGGGGGGTGTTTCGCGTTTTGACGGTTGTACTTTTACCAACTTTACTACCGAGGACGGTCTGGTGAACAATTCCGTCACCTCGATCGTCGGCGATACCGAGGGGGCGCTGTGGTTTAGTACGCACGGCGGCGTTTCGCGCTTTGACGAGCGGCTGGTAAACTTTACCAGCCGCGATGGAATTGGCCATGCGATTATGTCCCTGTACCGCGACGCCGAGGGCGTGATGTGGATTGGCACCCAGGGCGGTGTTTCGCGTTTTGACGGGCGCGCTTTTGCCCATTTCACTACCCGCGACGGCCTGGTAGACAATAAGGTCTACGACATCGGCAGTACGCCCGCAGGGATTTTGTGCGCCACGCGCTCAATTCCGACAATGTGCCGGGCGGCGTGAGCGAGACGGGCGACGACAATATTGTCTACGATCTTGCCGGCGGCGTCAGCTCCAGCGGTTGGGGCCATGCCGCCTGTGGCGATGCGGCGACGCAAATTGCCCGCGATCTGCCCGCGACCCATCCCACGGGTCCGCAGGCCACGGCGGTGCTGGAGGAACATACTTCCACCCTGCCGCAGTCGTTTGCCCTGGAGCAGAACTATCCCAATCCGTTCAACAGCAGCACGGTGAGACGGCCCTGTCGGTCTACAACGTCGGCGGCCAAAAGGTCGCCGATTTAGTGCAGGGGCCGCGTCAGGCGGGCGTGCACACCATACATTGGGATGGCAAGACGGAAGAAGGCGCCGGGTTGGCCAGCGGCGTTTACTTGTACCGCCTGCAGGCCGGCCAACACGTGGAGATGCGCAAATTCTTGCTTTTGCGCTAAGTCCGTTGTTGCGGTTGTAGGTGGTTTAAAACAGCGGGGCTTCGTTGCTAGACGACGGAGCCCCGCTATACTTTCTGCCCTATACTAGCGGCGCGTATTTGTGCGGCTGGTATAGGGCGCCCTGGCGCACATGCGCGAGATGCCATCAAGTAGAACGGATTTACGTTTCCCCGAGCGGGTGGGCGCGCTCGGCCAGCGGAATGGCGACACGGCCGCCGCTCAAAAGGTGCGAGGCGTACACGCCTTGCACCATCTCGTTGACAAAGCGCACGGAGCGAATGCCGGAAAGCGGCTCGCGGTCATTCTCAATGGCATCTAGCAAATCCCTGGCGAGGATCTGGTTGCCTATGGAGAGCCAGTTTTTGCGGAAGGAATTTAAATCTTCTTCTGGCAGGTCGTGCCACTCCTGTATCCACACTTTTTCCCATTTCAGATTTTGCAGATCGGGCAGTACCCGCGGCGCCGGGTAGATGTAGACGTCGCCGGGTTCGCGCAATTCCAGGCTCGCCCACTCGCATTCCAGCGATAGGCCAAAGAGGTTTTTGCCGTCCAGGCCGGAAGGCGAGTCCGCAACGGCCAAATCGGCGGTGGATTCGAAAAAACCGCGCACGCCGTTGTCAAAACCAAACATGGCGGAAATGGAATCGCCGATGATCGGCCCCACCGGCGTATTGCCCTGCCGCACGTCCGCTTTTGTGGCGTCGCGGCCGCCCATGCTAATGTGGCCGCTGGCCCAGCGCGGCTCGCCGGCCAGCGCCATCATCAGGTCAAAAAAATGGGTGCCGTGCAGCAACAATTCCTCGCCGCCGCCGCGGCTGTCGTCCTTGGGGCGCGCCCGCATGCGCAGCAATTTGCCAAATTTACCCGCCCTGACTTCTCGAATCGCCTGTTGGACGGGAGCCATGGCCCGCCATTGGTGGGCGAGCGCCATTTTCACATTGCCGCGTTCACAAGCGTCCACAATCGCGTCTATCTCGGCGAGGCTGCCGGCCGCCGGTTTATCGCTGTAGATGTGACATCCGGCGGCTGCTGCTGCCTGGACCATGGGAACGCGTTCCGTAACCCAGCTGGGACCAATGCTAACGATGTCTGGCTTTTCCTCCTGCAGCATCTGGTGATAGTCTGCATAACGCCGTTCAATCCCTAAGCGCTCGCCGGCGTCGGCAAGCCCTGCGGGATCGTGGTCGGCTACGGCGACCAGCTCAACGCCGTCGAGATCTTTGAATGCGGTGTCCAGGCGGTGCCCGTAATTCCCCTTGCCGGTGGAGCCGATGACGGCTGCCTTATAGGTTTTTTTCATTTTGAGATAGCTGGCGTTTCTTATGGATGGTTTGGGCCAATACAGGTTTATCGACCTGAGTCGTCTTTAAATTGGTCTGGCCGGCTTTGATTTTTTTAATTTCTTGAATTCCTTCTAAAATTTCCTGGCCAATATTTCTTTCAGACATTTTTGATCTCCTCGGCTATCTCTGTCCTGGGGCAAAGCGCGGGGGGATTGGCTGGATGATGCTGCGCTGCTCTTCGTCCAAACTTTCTAGAAATTCCTTGCTGGGCACGTAGTGGAAGCGGCTGCGCAGGAACCTGGGCGAGTAGCGGTACAGCGTGATGCGGCGATACCCGTCATTGGTCCGGGCCGCCGAGCCGTGGGTGATAGCGTCGGTGAGCATCAATACATCGCCGGCTTCCAAATAGAGTTCCTTCATGCCTATTTGATTGCCGGCGGCGTCGTCGCTGCGGTAGGTCTGGTCGGGCAGCATGGGGTGGCGCATAGCCGATTTGTGGCTGCCGGGGACGAGGGTGGTGGGGCCGTCGCCCGGCCCTATGTCGGATAGCGCCCCGATGACATTTATCTGGCCCACCATCCACTCGCCGGTGTTTTCCTGGCGAAAGGTGAGGTAGCTGATGGGGCAGGCGCCGCCGCAGTGGATGCCGATGTAACCGCCCAGGCCGCGGACGTTGAGCAGGTTTTCGTGGATCGAGATGCCGTTGGTGGGATTGATCCAGCGGCGGCAGTGCCCGATCCAACTGGGGTAATTGATGAGGCGGCGGAAGACGGGGCCGGCTTCGACGATGTTCTGAAAGTTGCAGCCGTCGGCATCGCTGTAGGTGTGGGTTTCCACCTGGTCGATCCAGGCGCCTTCTTGGGGACCCTGGCGGCGTTTGCCTTCGACGTATTCCCAGTGGTCGTCGACCCATTGGTTCATTTGGTCGAGGTCTTGTTTTTTGATGCCGTTTTTTAGGACGATGTAGCCGTTGAGGTCAAAGAGGTAGTCGATGAGATATTCGTCTTTTTCGTCGGCGTCGACCCAATCTTGTGACATTTTTGTTTCCTTTGGGGTTTTGTTGGTTTGGATAATTTATCAATGTAATGGGGTTTTTGGTAGGGCAAAGTTGTTGGGTACTGAGAATGGGGGAGTACTGGCGTTTGCCTGTAACGCGGGTTAGGGGGGACCTCAACGCTCATGGCGTTCAACTCTTCGAGTTGGCGGACCTTCGGTGCTCGCAGCCCATCCATGGGCGGCGCCGGGGCCATGTTCTGGCAGTACTGACCGGAGTACATGGCGACGACGCGTGAGCTTTGTCCGTTGACATGCAGGGCCATATTGAAGATTGTACTTATGAGAGGAAAAACCATATATACGCCGTGACAAAGGCAAACTCGGCTCGAGTCGGGGACGCAAAGGTGCGGATCTTCATCTGACTGTGGGCGGGCGCAGCAGGGAGGGGCCGGTCACCTGAAAATAGCCGCACTGCCAGTGTTATACAGGGAAGTGCGGCTATTTTTGTCGGGCGGGGAATCGTATGGCGGGATGTGGTTCCGGACCAGTGGCGCGTCCGTTCGAGCCGAAGGAGGTGGTCGTCTTATGGAACTGTCTGCGCACCAGCAAACGTATTCCAGATTGGCACTTGTCGCGTTGATTCTCGCGCTTGTCGCTTATCTGGGTTTTTTGTTTTTACCAGTCTGCCGGCCGTAGTAAGTGGCCATATTGCCCTGCGCGAGATCAAAGAGGATCCGACGCGCAAAGGATTTGGAATGGCCTGGGCAAGTCTTGTTCTCGGCTACGCCAATATGGGTATTTTTGTCGCTTTTATTGCCACGGCCAAAGGGGCGGCAACGAGCCCTTCTTTGTTTTTCCTCTTTTGAGGCAAAACAGGCCCTGGCGAGAAAGGGAAGGATGCCATGTTCTCCTTTATAGCTGGTGTTTTTGTCCTTTTAGTCGCCATTTACTCCGTCAAGATTGGGAGACTATAGAGCGGTTTTGGGTTGATCCGGCGCGAAGAAGACCCGGTCGCTTTCTGGGCTTTTGTAGGCTTTGCTTTTTTCGCCGGCCTGTTCTTTGTTGTAACCAGCCTGGCAGGATGCTGTGGTTGATCTGATGGGGGCACTTGCGTTGAGAGGAGAAGCTACACTAACGGCTATCGCGCCTCGAGTTTTTTTTGCGCCTGGCTGATCCAGCGCCGCGCCTGGGGGTGGTCGGGCACTTTGCGCAGCAGGGTTTGCCAGGTCTGGATGGCCTCTTGCAGGCGGCCGCGCGCCGCATAGGCGTGGCCCAGATCTTTGTAGGCGTTGGCCAGGTCTGGTTGCACCCGGCAGGCCTGTTCGTAGGCGCGAATGGCCTCGTCGAAGCGGCGCAGGCGGAAGAGCACGGTGCCCATGCCCATGTGGGTCGCTCCGTGCTGGGGATCGATTTCTACCGCCTGCTGAAAGTATTTGAGGGCTTCTTGCAGGCGGCCCTGTCTGCCGTATACGGTGGCCAGATCGCTGCGCGGCCGGGCGCTGTTGGGAAACGCTTCTATTGCCCGCTGCAGGCTTTTGGCCTTTTCTTCGAGCGCAAAGGATTTATCAAAAAGTTGCTGCTCCTTTTGGGCTTCCTTGGGGCGTTGTAAATCTTTGTACAACTGTACCAGTTGTAGATGTGGGTTAGGCTCCCAGGGGGCCTGGGTCGCGGCCCTTTTCAGGGCGGCCGTAGCGGCCTCTAGGCTGTCGGCGCGCATATAAGCCAGGCCCAACCAATTTGTGATAGATCCACGAAGCAGGGTCCAACTCAGTGGCCTGCTGCAGCGCTTGGATTGCGGCGACCAGGCGGTTTTGACCCAGGTAGGCGCGGCCCAGGTAATAATGGGCGTCCACCGATTGGGGATAGTCCTGGACGGCGCGTTCTAATTCGGTAGCGGCTGCGGCGTAGTTTCCCAATCCCAGAATTAACACCAGGCCCAGGTGGATGCGCAGCGGCAGGGAATTGGGCTCCTGGAGCAACCCTTGTTGGAGCACGGTACGGACTTCGTCGTAGCGGCCTTTGCTATATAGTGTTTTGCCGGCCTGGAGGTAGTCCTCGGCATCCCAGTGCGGCGCGCCGATCTGCGGCGCGGGCTTGGGGTCGGTCTGCCGATCCTGATCCGACGAGGGCAGACGGGTGGATGCGG
Source organism: uncultured bacterium (assembly GCA_964012055.1). Classification (GTDB taxonomy): domain Bacteria; phylum Latescibacterota; class UBA2968; order UBA8231; family UBA8231; genus CAXGRO01. The sequence continues at coordinate 1,010 of CAXGRO010000344.1, read as the reverse complement.
CGGTCTGCTGGTTCTGGCTCGCTGGGCGCAACATGCCGGGTGCGGCGGTTGGGGGCGGTTGCAGCGCTGCGACTTGGTCGCTGCCTTCGCGGACGTTGAGGTAGCGGCGCGGGGGAGGATTTTCTATGACCTGGCGCCGGCCCGAGGGCCAGCGGATGTCGATGCGCTCGACGCGCTGGTTTTGTCCCAGACCAAAGAGCAGGCGCGGGTCGTGCCCCGCCTGGAAACCGTAGCCGCGCTGGACCTCGCGTACCAGGGTGAGGTCGCCGGTTACCACCTGGACGCGGGTGCCGATAGCATCGCGGTTGCTTTTGGTTCCCACCAGTTTTAGGCCCAGCCAATGGTTGTTATTGCCTCTTTCGTTGCGCAGCAGGGTGGGGGCGTCGTTGAGGTTGAGGAAAAGCAGGTCGGCGTCGCCGTCGTTGTCGTAGTCGCCTATGGCGGCGGCGCGGCTAACTTTTTCTATGGCCCATGCCTGTCCCGTTTGCAAGCCGACTTCGGCAAAGCGACCGGCGCGGTTGTGGTAGAGCAGATTGCGCTGGGCGTAGCGCAGGCCGGATGAATAGTTTTCCAGCTGGGGGTAGAGGTGGCCGTTGGCGACAAAGAGGTCGAGCCAGCCGTCGTTGTCAAAATCGACAAAGCCGGTGCCCCAGCCCAGGTAGGGCAAGACGACGCCGGCCAGGCCCGCTGCAAAGGTGGCGTCGGCAAAGCGCAGGTTGCCCTCGTTGCGGTAGAGGGTGTTGACGTCGTCGGAGAAGTTGGTGACAAAGAGGTCTGGGCGGCCGTCGTTGTCGTAGTCGCCGCTGTGCACGCCCATGCCGGCCTGGTCTTTGCCGGTGCCGCTAAAGGCCACCCCGGCGTCGAGCCCCACCTCGGCAAAGCGCCAGTCGCCGTCGTTGCGCAGCAGCAGGTTGGGGGCGGTGTCGTTGGCCACGTAGATATCGAGGTCGCCGTCCTGGTCGAGGTCGGCAAAGGTCACGCCCAGGCCCGGCAGGGCAAAGCGGTCGAGG
>CAXGRO010000343.1:0-6354 GCA_964012055.1 uncultured bacterium | reverse complement strand
GCAACCTCTCGGGTCCCCGCCGCTTTAAAGCCGGCGCCCTGCGCGACCACCTGCTGGGCATCGAAATGATCGACGGACACGGGCAGCGCATCCGCGCCGGCGGCAAGGTCGTCAAAAACGTCACCGGCTACGACCTGTCCAAAGTGCTCAGCGGCTCCTTTGGCACCCTGGGCCCGCTCACCGAACTCTGCTTCAAAGTCTGGCCCCGACCCCAAACCCAGCAAACCCTGGCCATCCACAACCTAGACCCCGCCGCCGCCGTAAAACTCATGCTCGACTTTGCCGGCCGCCCCTGCGAAATCACCGGCCTGGCTCATCTGCCCACTGTCGACTCACAAGACGCAAAAACCTGCGTCCGCGTCGAAGGCCCGACTCCCGCCGTGCAATCTCAGTTTGAAACACTGCAAAAAGACCTTCAAAACGAAGTCGACCTGCTCGCCGAAAGCGATTCCATCTCGTTCTGGAAAGACCTGCGCGAACTCGCCCCGTTCCGACCCAATCCAGGCGCAATCCTCTGGCGTTTCGCAGTCCCCCCCGCCAGCGCCCTACAATTGCTCGAAAGCCTCAAACCCCTCCACCTGCAACGTTGGGGTCTCGATTGGGCCGGCGCCCTATTCTGGGGACTTTTTCCCCAAGAGACGCCCGCATCGGCGCTACACCGCGCGGCGCTGGACTGCGATGGCAACGCCTGGCGCTTCGCCCGCAACCCAGAAGATGACAACCAACAAGCTTTCACTCCTTTATCTCCGGGCGTGGCCAAACTCAACCAGCGCCTCAAGCAGTCCTTCGATCCCAAAGGCATTTTTAATCCCGGCAAGATGGGCAAAGTATAGCATAGATCAAAAAATAGAGTATTGGACCGGCAGTCGTCCCATCCTCGCATTACTGCCCCATCGAGATCTGAATCACCTTCTAGCTCAAAGCAATATGCCCGAGACAACCCATCCCTATCGGCGCCAGTCCGAAAAACAGGAATGACGTAAAATTTTTGATTTTATTACACTAATGCCTATTTACATTCCAATCCTCTTTCCCCTACCACACAATTTGTCCAGAATACTGGAATTTTAGCTGGATTTTGTCCGAAAAACAGGAATTTTGCTAAAAATCTGTCCTGTTTTCAGGAATCCACACCTCAAGCCACCGTATAATTCTTCGGTCATTAATTTTATTATTTATTTACAATAAATTAAAGCATATTTTCTATTCTATAAATTTCTACCAGGTACACCCCTTGCTTATCATTATTTACAGGACAGCCTGCAATTGGAACACTCCACGAGTTGGAGCAACTCAAACATAGGTCAAATATCGACCCAAAGTCTGTAAAAAGGAGCGATGAAAAGATGAAAAAACGCCAACGCAATTTGATCCACCACAGCTACCTCCTGTTGGCACTCGGCATCTGTTTAACCGCTTCGGCAACGGCGCAGTTTTACACCGACGTGACCGAAGAAACACTCGTCGGCCAGTTAAAACACGCCCGCAGCGTCGCCTTTGGCGATTACAATAACGACGGGTGGCAGGACCTCTTTGTCGTGGAGGAAGGCGTAAAAATCAACTTATTGTACAACGACGGAAACGGCGATTTCTCCGATCAAACCGCGGCTATTCGGCGCCTGGAACAAAATCAAGTACTGGGGGGTGGGGCCATCGTGGGCGATTACGACAACGACGGCGATGTCGACCTCTTTTTGCCACAGGGCATATTCTTTAAAGCAATACTGTAGACACTTTTTCGATTTTGAGCGGATTTTTGTAAGGTTGAAATTCGTAAATGATTATTTATCAACAATTTACAAATTTCAATACCTATTTACCTACGCCGTTATTTATCAATGACTTACAAAAAGTGTCCACAGTATTGTTAAAGACGAAGCGGCCATTAACCGGCTCTTTCACAACGACGCCTGCATCCTGACCGACGTCACCCTGCAGGCCGAACTCACCGATGTGCTGCCCACCGACAACGCCATCTGGCTCGACTACGACCGCGACGGCCACCTGGACCTCTACACCGGCAACCCGGCCTTTGGCGACGATATGGTCAGCGCAAATCTGTGGACGGCCGGCATGGCAGACATCGACAACGACGGCGACCTCGACCTGGTGACGAGCCGGCCTCACTTCCTCTTTTTAAACAGAGGCGACGGCCTCTTTGAAAATGCGACGGCCCAATCCGGCATCCAGTCGGGCTTTATCGGCCTGGCTTTTGGCGACTACGACGGCGACGGATTCCTCGACGTGCTCATAGGGGGATCGGGGCTCCAAGAGCGCAATCCCACCCGCCTCTACCGCAACAACGGCAACGACAACCACTTTCTCCAAGTGGAACTGGTCGGCACCCAAAGCAACCGCAGCGTCATTGGCGCGCGGGTGGTTGCCCGGGCCGGCGATTTGGAGCAAACACGCCAGATCCTCGGCGGCCGGGGCTTTGAACAGGACCAACTGGCCGTCCACTTTGGTCTAGGCCAACATACGCAAGTAGACCAATTGGAAATCCACTGGCCCGCGGGCCGGGTGGATATGCTCAACAATATTGCGGCCGATCAAAAAATTCGCATAGTCGAAGGCCAGGAGGGATACGGCGCCGTCGAAGTGGTCCGCTGGACGGCCACCGACGAGTTGCTTGCCAGCGCCCGCGGCAATGTACAAGCGCAGGTCCGCGTCCCTCTATTCGACGCCAATGCCCAAATCAAAACCGTCGCCGCCGACCTGAGCGATTTGGGCGGTCCTCCATCCGTAGACCTCTCGGCCGATGCAGACGGCGTCTACCAGCTATCCTTCAACTTTGCGGTCGACGTCCCCAGCGGTTGGAAAGATTTGAGCATCCTCATAGAGCAAAATACGGCACTGGGCCCCTATTGGACGCGCCTAATAAAAAAAGTAGCCGTCCTGCCCGCCGGCGACCTGGCCATCAGCAACGAAGGCCTGGCGCCCGGCTGGCAATTGGAGAGAACGGAAGAAATAGAAAACATCGACTTGCAGCACACCACCACCTACCGCGACATCTCCGCCGCCGCCATTCAGGCCAATCCCGCTACAGTGGCCTCGTCCTGGCAGGTAGCGTGGAAAGCCACCACACCGGTTGAATTGCTGGGGTACCAAACCTTGCACTTTGCGTTCCACCCCGGCGATGTGGCGGCGCAGTTCATCAATAATTTTGGCGTATTTATCAACGATAGTTTCATCGACTTGATCCAGGGCGATATCAAAATAGACCTCACCCTGCCGGCGTGGCAGGTAGTGCAACTGCCTCTGGAATTATTCGAATTGAACGGCCCCATAGAATCGATCCAGATCACGGGCAATCTCAAGGGCACATTTCTGGTCGACGACATGCGCCTGATCCCCGACCCATCGGCAGTGCCCACCGCCGTGCAAGAAAACGCGGCTCGACTGCCCAACTCCTTTGCACTGGCGCAAAACTACCCCAACCCCTTCAACAGTTCCACAACCATTCGCTTTGCCGTGCCGCAACGCACCGCAACCACCCTGGCCGTCTTTAATATGGCCGAGCAGAAAGTAGCTACCCTAACAACCGGCATCCGCCAAGCCGGAACGCACGAACTATCTTGGAACGGGCGCAATGCCAACGGCGAGGCCGCGGCCAGCGGCCTGTATTTCTACCGCCTGCAGAGCGGTACGCAGACGCGCAAATTGCTCCTGCTAAAATGAGGTCAAGTTTTCGGCTAATATATACCCGGACTCCAAATTAGCCGAAAAAGTGACCTCAATACACGTGCCCTGCCCTGTACCCCGACCCCTCCGTGCGCCCGCGGCTCAACCACTGCGCCCGCTGCTGTCGCGCGTGCACGTACTGATAATCGTACGTATCCTCCGGTAAAGGCACATTGCCCTCGGACGGATATTTGGCAATCGCCTCCTCGACAATATCTATGCCCAGCCCCGGCTCGTCGGGCACCTCGATAAAACTGTCTTTGATCTTGGGCTGCCCCGTCATCACCTCATAGCGCTGCGGCACGTCGTCCTCCAGGTGCTCCAAGATCAGAAAATTGGGCAGCGTCGCCATCAAATGCACCGCCGCCATTTCTGCCACCGGCCCCAGCGAGCCGTCGTGCGGCGCCATGCCGATGTAGTGCGCCTCGGCCATCGCCGCAATCTTCTTCATCTGCATCAAACCGCCGGCGCGCCCGGTGTCGGGCTGCACCACGTCGATGATCTCGCGCTCGATCAACTCGCGCACCCCGTAGATGGCGGCGTGGCGCTCGCCGGCGGCAATGGGCAATTCCACCGCCTCGGCCACCCGCGCAATGGCCTCTATATTCTCCGGCGCCACCGGGTCTTCGTAAAACAGCAAATCGTAGTGCTCCAGCTCGCGACCCAGGGCAATGGCGTCGCGCGTGGTCAGCCACGGCGGCCCGTGCACATCCACCATCAAATCGACCTCCTCGCCCACTTCTTTGCGAATGGCGTCGACCTCTTGCACGCAATTGGTGATGCCGCCCGTCTTAATCGCCGTGTAGCCGCGGTCCACCAGATTGCTCGCCTGCTCGGTGGAGTGGGCGTGGGCGTAAATGCGCACTTTGTCGCGCATTTTGCCGCCCAGCAGATTCCACACCGGCACGCCCAGCGCCTTGCCTTTAATATCCCACAGCGCCATTTCGATGCCGGTGAGGGCGCCGCTGCCCACAATGCCGGTCATGCCGTGGCCCATCATGGCGTTGAGTATTTTATGCCACAGGCGCTCGATGTGGAAGGGGTCTTCGCCCACCACTAAGGGGGTGAGGTCTTTGATGGCCGTTTCGATGACGCGCGGCCAGCCGCTGGCTTCGCCGACGCCGTAGATGCCCTCGTCGGTGAACACTTTGACGAAGAGCCAGTTGCGCGAGGACCAGCCGCCCTGACCGGGGGGGGCGGCGTGCATTAAGTAGGTTTTAACTTCGGTGATTTTCATGGAGACTCCTGGGGTTGGTTCTGGGTGACTGGCGACGGTCTATGGGGGACCTCGCCTATGGTGTTTTGTGAGGGCAAGGGTGGCCTGCCCGGCACAACTCCCCCACAGACCTATACCGAGATACGATCGTTAATGGGGGATGGACATGCTCTAGTTTGGGACGTTCAAGTGTAAGAAAAAAAGGGAGAGGGCTCCAACTTGACGGCGGGGGAGGAGGCGGATATCTTGGCGGAATGACACCCACCTACCGCCGCTGCTTTTTGATTATGGCCGACGGTGCTCGGCCCGATGTCTTTGAGGATTTGCTCGAACGCGGCCAATTGCCCGCCATCCAGCAGCACATTGTCGGCCCCGGCACTTGTAGTCGCGCCGTCAGCGTTTTTCCCTCCACCACCGGGCCGGCCTACCTGCCCTTTCTCACGGGGTGTTTTCCCGGGCCGGCCAATATGCCCGGCATCCGCTGGTTCGACCGCCAGCAATATCAGCGAGGAGGAGTCTGGTCTTTAGATAGCTGCCGCTCCTACGTGGGGCCGGCCAGCTACCTGATGAACCGCGACTTCCGGGCGCCGGCCACCCTCTTTGAATGCTTTGACCGCCCCGTCAACATTTTCAGCTCAATCAACCGCGGCATCGGCTTTGCAAAAAACAAAGGCAAAATCCTGCGCAGTATCCTGTGGCTCTGGGGCCATTAAACCGGCAGTTGGAATCGCGTCGACGGCGCCGCCAGCGCCCACCTATTGCGCGCTTTGCGCCACGACCCAGACTTCGTCTTCTACGTTTTCCCCGGCATGGACGAATACGGCCACCTCGAACACCCCCTGTCAAACCGCGCCCTGGCCTCCTATCACCACCTCGACCACACCATCGGTCAACTCGCCGACCAACTGCGCCGCCGCGACCAGCTAAGCGACACCCTCTTCCTCATCGTCAGCGACCACGGTCTCACCCTCACCCACTGCGACCCCGTCCCCCAGCTCGAAGCGGCCGGCCTGCGCCCTCTCTTTTATCCCAAGATCCTCCGCCGCAACCCCCTCTCCGCCTGCATGGTCTCGGGCAACGCCATGGCCCACCTCTATTTCCGCGGCCCCGACGGCTGGTCGCTGCGGCGTGCTTACGAAGACCTGCGCCACCCCGAAAATCTCATCGCCTACTTCACCTCCCTCGACGCCATCAGCTTCGTCGCCAGCCGTGACCGCCAGGGCCACATCCGCGTCACCGGCAAAAACGGCGAAGCCCACATCCACCCATCCGGCTCCCTCATCGAATGTTCTTTCAGCGGCCAGAACCCCCTCGACTTCGCCCCCTTCCCCACCCCCTCTCCCACACTTCCTCCTGCGAATTCCCCGACGCCCCCACCCAACTCCTGCAACTCTTCCAATCCCCCCGATGCGGCGACCTTGTACTCAACGCCTGCCCCGGCTTCGACCTGCGCCTCC
>CAXGRO010000342.1:0-6357 GCA_964012055.1 uncultured bacterium | reverse complement strand
TATCGGCGGCGCTGCTGGCGGTACCGGGCGCCTCGGCGTATTTCAAAGGCGGCGGCACGGTGTACACTGGTGCCGCCAAACAAATCCTCATCGGCGTCTCCGACGCGGCCATGGCCGAAGCGCGCGCCGCCACCCAAACGCACGCCCTGCACCTGGCCCGCGCAGCGCGCCTGCGCCTGGACGCCGACTGGGGCATTGGCGAAAGCGGCGCCTCCGGCCCCACGGGCAACCGCTACGGCGACCCCCCGGGGCACAGCTGCATTGGCGTGGCCGGACCGGTCGAAAACGCCGTCACAATCACCACCGGCCTGCAAGATCGCGGCGACAATATGCTGAATTTTACCGCTGCGGCGCTGGACTTATTAAAAAGCTGTATAGAAAATCAACCCTAGATCGCTGGCTCGCAGATTCTGTATCTAGGGTTTTATTTTTAGACGCCCCTCAGCGGCTGTATTCCACCGCCGCCAATCCACATCGCCCATCTGATTTTCTGCCTGCGCTTCTCGCTTTTTTTCATCCAACTCGCAAAAATTAAAATCAAACATATATAAAACAACAACTTGTAGTAAATAAAAAAAGGGTTGACTTTCTCTGTTCAATTTGATAAATTCCAAAAAATTCAAATTTTCCTAAAATTACAAATAGTCCAAATTTTCCAAGAAAATCATTCAAAATGGCCAAAAAAAAGCACATTCTCACCACCGGCGACATCGCCGAACACTGCCAGGTTTCCTACGAAACAGTTGTCAACTGGATAAAGGCCGCCAAACTCAAAGCCCACGCCACGCCGGGCGGCCACAAGCGGGTGCATCTGGACGATTTCCAAAACTTCCTCAAAACGCACGACATGTTGCCCTTTGAGCAAGAACACCCCGCTTCCCACACCCCGCGCATATTGGTGGTCGACGACGAGCCCGATGTCGTCGACCTGGTCCTCGACATTCTGCGCCGCCAAAATGCCTACGAACTGGCCTCCGCCGCCGACGGTTTTGAAGCCGGCATCCAGGTGGCGCGCTACCAGCCCGACCTCATCGTTCTCGACCTCATGATGCCGCACCTCAACGGCTTTAAGGTGTGCCAACTGATCAAGAACAACCCCGAAACCCAACACATCGCCATTCTGGTAATCACCGCTTATGCCAGCCACGAAAACGTCAGCCGCGCCCTCGGATGCGGCGCCGATCGCTACATGACCAAACCCTTTCAGACCACCGACCTGGCAGACGTGGTCAAAGAATTGCTGGCCAAACAACAACAAGGACGCATCGCCCAAAACGCATAAACGGACAGGAGTCCATCATGGAAGCACTGCTGTTCCACCCTCCCCAGGGGGGCAAGCAGACGACATACCGCTTTCCACCGACCTCCAGTACGAACTGTGGTGCAGAATAGCCCAGCGCCTGGAGGCGGGCGAATCGCTGGTTACCCAAGAGCGCTTTCAGCGCGCTATGGAATTCGACTACCGCGCCATCACCGGCGCCCAACCCAGCGCCGCGGTCAAAGGCCAATTGCGCGCCGTCATCGCCGCGGTCAACAGCAAACACCCGCACACCTACCTGTCCAGCGGGGCGCGCAACGCCATCAGCAAAGCCTTCCGCCAGGGCGTCGACAAATTGCAGTGGAACCTGGCCGCCGTCCAGGCCAAGGGCGCCCCTGTCATCCGGCGCTTTTTAAAAGGCGAAATGCGTATCTTTTTTACCGACCAGGGCCTCGACCCTCAAGAAATCAACCCGGTGGCCTGCGTGCAATCCACCGTGCGCCACCTGGCCGAACAGGCCGCCATCACCGCTTCCAGTCCTCCGACCGCACCAACCGCGCTGCCGCCGGCCGCGCCGCCCTCCACCATATTGGACGAAGTCGACATCCCTCGTGACCCGCCCCCTACAGAAACGCCGAGTGAAGTCGCTCCCGTCGCCGTTGAAGAGGCCATACGGGCGGGACACATAGACGAGGACATGCGCGAACGCATGCACCTACAGGAGCGCTGGCACGCCGAATTTTTAGAAGAGGAAAAAGGGCGCATCCCCCAACACCTCGATGCCTTTGTGCAACGCGGCCTGCTCACCAACCTGGAAGCCCACAACCTGCGCAAAATCATCGACGGTCAACAGGGCCGCCGCCACAACAGCGCCGTAGTGCGCGCCAAGATCGAAGAAAAGTTGCAACCCGCCCTCGACGAAGCGGTCTTTGGCCTCGAACTCTTCGAAGCCCTCAAGCGCATTCCCGCCGAGCGCGACGACGTGCTCAAATTCCTTATCCGCCACCGCGAGCACGTCACCACCCCCGACCACGGCGCCGCCTTAGAACCGTTAGTCGACCACCTGTGCCAAGACCCCGACCTGCTCGCCAATGCAATGGAGTTGGTGGAGCGCAAAGACCGCGAAATCCACCTGATTGCCCTGCGCCTGCCCCCCTACGGCCGCATCGCCAATCACAAAGTGCCGCTCGAACAGCTCGAAATCGACGAAAATTTTGTCGACCAATTGCGCGCCCGCGGCAGAGAAGAACTCTCCGACCTGCTCAACGCCCCCAATCCCGCAACCTGCCAACAACTGCTCGCCGCCGCCAAAGCGCTCATCACGCTGATCGACCAATTGCTCAAATTGACGCCGTTTTGCCAACAAGTGCGCATCCTCCACATCACCCAATCTATAGACGCCCTGTACGCGGCGGCGGCCAACCGCAGAAAAGGCCGCGAAAAGGTAGAACACTACCTCGCGAAGCGACTCGACGCCCTCTACCCCGACCTGACCCCACACGAGCGCGACGCCGTCGAGCATTTTGCCGCAGAATTCCTGCAGCGCCAAAAGGCACAGAAAGGACGTCGCATTGCGGAGAAAGAGGCGGGAAACTTATCTGCCAAAGAAATAGAACTGGGCGTGCGCTTCGCCCGCGTCGAAGTGCGCATGGCCGGCCAGAACAAACGCGTGCCGTACAAAATTATGGAAGATCCCGATTTTTCCGGCGTTTTTATGGTGGTGTGCACCGACCCCACAAGCGGCGAGGTGGTGCCGGCCCTGCGCCACGGCGAAAAGCGTTACGTCGAGCGCAATAGAGATGGGTTTTGGAAGATGGCATCGTAGGTTATTTGCGAGACGTTGGTTCAACGCGCGATTTCCACTAAAAAACCGCACTGCTCGCCACCCGTACCACCTGATCGGCCAATTGCATGTAACGCTCCACCGCGCCCTGCGACGCCGCACCGATTTTGGCGCTGCGCTTGGCCAGCGGCGGCAACTGGGCCGGATAAGACGTCAGGCTCAAACTGGTGGGCCCAGAAATATCCATTTCCAGGGTCAGCCGGTCCCAATCTTCGGCGATCGTCCCCTCCACGTGCATGCTCACCTCCTGCTCCTCGGCAACCACGCCGACGTTTTCCACCAGATAGAGGGTGGTCGACATGCTAAACGAAAGATCCATGTCGATATCGGTTGTAAAGACCGTGCCCTTGCCATTGGTCTCCTGGTCCAGGCGTATGGCCTCCAACGTTTCGCCCATAACGCGCACTTGGCGCTTGCCCACCACTCGCGTCGACGCCTGGATGCCGATCTTGGCATCCCGCACGCCTTCGATAGAGTTGGTCAACACATCCATGTCAAATTCGGGGTAACTTTCCCATCTGTCGCCTTCCACCAGTGGGCTTTTAATAAATTGCGAGTCGTCGATCTCCACCAGGCGGCCGTCGGCCTCAATGGCGCGGATAAAAACTGAGTCCCCAGATTTTTCCAAATAGCTGACGCTGACGTCGCGCTCGCCCAAAAAGCGCGAGGTGGTGCGCTGCGGAAAAAGCGAATAAATACCGCTGGGCAAATCGACCGTCTGGGCCGGCAAAATTTCGGTGGTTGAGACCACGCGGCCCGACACCGGCTCGCTGTAGCTCCCGTCGACTCGCTGGCCCGCGATATTGCCGTAGAGACGCATGCTGAGGGAGGCAGCGCTGTCGCCGCTGTAGTCCCATTTGTGACCCGCCACCAGTAGGAAGAAATCGCCCCCGTAACTGAGCGGCGCGGCGGTCGCGCTGAACATGGCATAGGGTTCAACGCCCAATATCTCTGCCCTAACCTGGATGTCGCCTTTTCTGCGGCCCAAGATGAGCCGCGTTGAAGCGCGCCCCAGGCTGTCGGACAATCCCGTATAATTCAGCAATCTGGCGTCCCCTTGTACAACGCTAAAATCCACCTGATAACCCGGCAACGGCGTCCCTATTTCGTCGGTCACCGCCACCACCAGGGGCTGGGCCAGCGTGTCTGCAAAAACGCCTTGCTGCTGGTCGCCCGCAACACTCGCCACAACGACGACGGGGTCGGACGCGGCCGGATTTTTGCCACACCCCGCCACAGCGAGGGCTCCTGCAAATAAAGCCAATACCAGCGATTTGAGCCGTTTTAAAGGGGAATAGTGAGCGGTCATTTTGCGCCTCCTTCGTTTAATAGAGCGTCCCGTTTGGTCTCGCGTATCGGAACCGCTGTTCTCGATACGGCCTCTCCGTTTAACTGACTGGCTCTATTTATCGAAGCGAAACGAAAAATTTCTCACAAAGAATGTGCCTTTAAATCCAATAACACGCGCACGTCGCCCTGCCGCTGCGTCACCCCCACCCCGTCAAAATGGGTGAGCAGAGCCAGGGCGTATTTGCGATTGCCCTCAATCAAATCCCTAAACCCCGCCACCGTGATCTGCCCCTCGGTCGCCAGGTGGCGCCGCAACTTGGCCTCCACCGCCGCCACGGTTTCGGCGTGCAGCCACAGCCTCCCCTCCAATGGAACCACCGCGCCCAGCGCTTGCAGCGCCCCCAACATAACTTCCACCTCCCGCTGCTCCACGCCCGCCCGGCGCGCCAATTCGTCCACGCCGGGCATGTCGGCCAAATCCCCCTGCTTTAGCGCCGCTTCTATCTTGCCGCGCTGTTCTTCCTCGGCGGCGCTGAACTGAATGCGGTGCCCGGCCAAATGAACCATGGCCCCCTCCACCCCCAACCGCCCCTCCGCCTCCAGCGTCTGCAATATGTGATCAAAAAGCGCCGGGTCCGCGTGGCGCAAACTGAGGGCGCGCAATTCCTCGCGCCGCAGCCCCGTCTTCAGCGGATTCTCCGCGTGGAATTGATCCAGCGCCGCCTCAACGCGCCGGCCCAGCGCCGCCTGCGTCTCGGCGTGTACTGCACAGAGACTCTGGTCCACCTGCACCAGCGCCGCCTTGCCCTCCTCGGCCAGCTGCCGCAGCACAGATACAACCCGCTCCAAATCCATCCCCAATTCGCCGGCCAGTTCGCGCTCGGTCTTTAACGCCTCCCCCCCATAGCGCAATTTGACCTCTACCGCCGCTTCGGCGTCCGCCCCGTCCAACGCCTTGAGGTAATCGACCACCTCCCGATCGCCGCGCTTGTGCTTGCGCGGGTGCGGCTCCAGCACCCGCCCTCCGCCAATGGTCAGCGCCGGCGAATAACGCCGAATGACAAAGCGGTCGCCCCACACCGCCACCACCGGCGTCTCCATATGCAATTGCACCAGCATCTCCCCCCCCGGCTGTAGTGCCTCCCCCTCCAGCAACACCAGCCGCGCCATAGCCTCGCGCGTGCCAATGTGCAACCGCACCCGCGTGCGCTGCAGCAACTCCCGCGGGCAAGAAGGCAGCAAGCGCAACCGCGCGTCCACCATATACGTCGGTTCAAAATACCCCGGGCTGGCCAGCCAATCGCCGCGCTCCACCTGCTCGGTGCCCACCCCGGGCAAATTGACCGCGGCCCGGTCCCCCGCCTCCACCGCCTCTACCTCCTGCCCGTGCCGCTGCAACCCGCGCACCCGCAACCGCTCCCCCGCCGGCAACACCTCCACGTCCTCGCGCCCGTCCAAGCGCCCGGCGATCACCGTCCCCGTCCCCACCAACCCAAATCCCTTAACCAAAAACGCCCGATCCACCGGCAGCCGAAACGCCCCCCCGCCGCGCCTCTCCTCCGTTTGTTCCACCACTTCCTCTAATTTACCCCTCAACTCCTCTACCCCCTCCCCCGACAGCGCCGACACGCGCACAATATCAGCCCCCTCCAAAAAAGTACCCGCCACTAACTCCCTCACCTCCTCCTCCACCAAATCCAACCACTCCTCCTCCACCAAATCCACCTTATTGAGCACCACAATCCCCCGCTCCACCCCCAACAACTCCAACACGTCCAAATGCTCGCGCGACTGCGGCATCACCCCGTCGTCCGCCGCAATCACCAACAGCGCCACATCTATCGTACTGACCCCCGCCACCATCGTCTTGACAAAGCGCTCGTGCCCCGGCACATCGATAATCGTCGCCCCCTCCCCCAAAAACGCAAATCCCAACTCAATGGTAATCCCCCGCGCCTTCTCCTCC
>CAXGRO010000341.1:0-6361 GCA_964012055.1 uncultured bacterium | reverse complement strand
CACTTTTTCGATTTTGAGCGGATTTTTGTAAGGTTGAAATTCGTAAGTAATTATTTATCAACAAGTTACAAATTTCAATATCTATTTTCCTAAGCCGTTATTTATCAATGACTTACAAAAAGTGTCCACAGTATTGATAAATCTCACACAACAAACAGCGCAATTAATAAACCATACGCCAGCTGGCTCAGGTAGGTGGCGATTTTGCCGGCGGTGCTTTGTGGGGACAGACGCCGGGGGGTAAGGGCGGCCGGGACTCACAGCCCGCCAGGGCTGTGGGGTGTTGGGAAGGGCAGGCCGCCCTTGGGACTCACAAAGCACCAGAGGCAAGGCTGCTACACCCTAACGCCACCAAGCCCACGCCCCCTCAATCCCATACCTCACCACCCCCGCACCTCAACCATTTTCCCCTCGCGCCCCGCCTCAAACGCCGCATCCGCCACCGCCTGCACCCAATACCCCGTCACCCCATCGCAAACCGCCTCCCGCCCCTCTTCCACCGCACCAACAAAATCGTCAATCATCGGCAAATCAAAGTACGGTGCCTCCAGCGGCACCACGCCAACCCGTTCTTCCCCATCGGCCGTTTGCAGCCGAATGTGATCGACGTGAAATTCCAGCGAGTCGATAAAAATGCGTCCCTCGGTGCCGTCGATCTGAGCAAAGTCGTGGCGCGGCTTCGACGTCAGTATAGTCGAATGCACGCCAATCTTGCCATCGGCAAATTTGAGCAATAGGGCGTCGCTATCGTCCACCGGCCAATCGTGGTGCACCGTCTCCACCAAAGCACTCACCGCCGTGGGGGCGCCGGCAAAATTGAGCAGCACTTCCAGCCGGTGCACCGCCATCTCCATCATCGCCCCGCCAATGCCCGGCCGCCGGCGCCACTCGTCCTCCCCCACCTCGGTCCAGCCGCTGTAGTGCGTGCGCACGCAAACCACCCGGCCAATGCGCCCCGCGGCGATCAGCTCTTTGGCCTTGAGCACTTGGGGAAAGAGGCGGCGGCGATAAGCTACGCCCAATTTGACGCCGGCCGCGCCACACGCCTCAATCATCTGGCGACACTCTGTGGCATTGTGCGCCATGGGTTTTTCGCACAGCACGTGCTTGCCATGGCGCGCCGCCAATTGGGTGTATTCGCAATGCGTATCGGTGGGCGTGGCCACGATCACCGCGTCCAGTTCGTCGGCCAGCAGTTCGTCGGCCGAACCGTAGGCGGCGCAATCGCCAAAGTTGCGGGCGAATTCCTGCGCCTTGTCCAAATCGCGGCGACAGACGGCCACCAGCTCGGCGCGGCCGGATTTGAGCAAGCTGGGGGCGAAGGAATTGGCGGCGATATCGCCGCAGCCAATGATGCCAAAGCGCAAAGTCATAGATATATCCTCAAGAATGAATTAGACGCGATTCGGTCGATGTGGATGGCCGCACCCAACGCCGTAAGATGCCCTAAGGCGACCCTGGAAAAAACTATTGCTCTTACGCCTGGGTATCGCGGTCCTGCCCGGGCTGGCGGCCGGCCAGGTCGCGGTCCATGAGGAAGAGCCCATCCCTGCTGTCGCCGATCAATTTGAGATCGCGCACGATGTCGCGCACGATGGCCTCTTCCTCCACCTGCTCGTTGACAAACCACTGCATAAAGGTGTGGGTGGCGTGGTCGTGTTCTTTGAGCGCCAGGTCCACCACTTCGTAGATTTTTTCGCTCAGCTGCTGTTCGCCCTTCAGGGCGTTTTCAAAGGCGTGCAGCGGCGAGTCCCACTTTGCCGGCGGTGCCGCAATAGGCTGCAGCACCACGTGGCCGTCGCGGTCGTTGATAAACGCGTAAATCTTGTCGGCGTGGGCCAGTTCTTCCTGGTACTGCAGCTTCATCCAGTGGGCAAAACCGCGCAAGTCGACATCCTCAAAATAAGCCGCCACCGCCAGATAGGCGTAGGCCGAGGAGAACTCTTCGTTGAGCTGCTTGTTGAGCACATCCTGTATACTTTGGGCGATCATTTTCGTCTCCTCGTTAGGTGATTTTGGCATTGGATTATATAATACTACATTTGCCCTCCTGCCTCAATTCAGCAGCGGCATAGAATATTAGGACGGCAGTTTGCTCTTCTATTGGGTATGCTGAGCCTGAATGGCCGAGATGGCGGCCACGTCGACAATGTCTTCGACGCTGGCGCCGCGCGACAGGTCGTTGATGGGTCGGCAAAACCCCTGCATAATCGGCCCAATGGCCTGGGCGCCGGCCAGGTATTGCGTCAGTTTATAAGCGATATTGCCGGAGTCCAGATCGGGAAAAACCAGCACATTGGCCGCCCCCCCCAGCGGCGAGTCGACACATTTGGCCGCCGCCACCCGCGGCGACAGCGCCGCATCGGCCTGCAATTCGCCGTCCACCAGCAACTCCGGCTCCATCTGGCGCGCCCGCTGTACCGCCCGCCGCACTTTTTCGACGCGCGGATGGGCCGCGCTTCCCCGCGTCGAAAAAGAGAGCAGCGCCACCCGCGGTTCAATGCCGAGCAGCGCCCGCGCATTGCGCGCCGCAACCACGGCGATTTCGGCCAATTGCTCGGCGTTGGGCTCCACCGCCACCGCCGCATCCGCATAAACCAGCACCTGCGCCGGCGACCCCGGCAACACCATAATAAAAAGACTCGAAACCAGACTGACCCCTTGCGCCAAACCAATGACCAAAACCCCGGCGGAAATAACCTGCCCAGTAGGTTTGCTAACCCCCGCCACCACCGCATCCGCATCCCCCGCATTCACCATGGCCGCCCCAAAGAACAGCGGCCGCTGCAAAAGCCGCCGCGCCGTCCCCTCGTTTACCTGGCGCCGCCCCGCGTACTCAACAACATAGCCCTCCAATTCTGCCGCCCGACGCGGATCGACAATCTCAACCCCATCCAGCGACATATCCCCGGCCACTGCGGCAACGGCGTCAGAGTCCCCCAAAATCACAGGATGAACTATGCCCTCACTGGCCAGCCTGCAGGCAGCGGCAACAATGCGCTCGTCTTCCCCTTCCGGAAAAACTATGCGCTTGGGATTCTGCCTAGCCCTATCGATGAAATTCGTACTTATGGTCATGAGTAGACGGCTACAAAAGACAAAATCTACCTCATTGAACTATGCCTCTGGTCTCGGGCAGAAGCGCCTTATTGAATTCAGTATAGTTGGCGAGATACTTGGTGGTGTCCGCAGGCGGCGGCCTTGCCTATGGCTCATTGACTACGCTGGTCCAATACCAAGTTTCAGTAGTGGATAGTTATCTAGCTCGCTCTAGTCCTCCGCAATTATCCCATCGAGACCACTAACGTAGAAAGTCCTACGTCAACGGAGGTCCGGTAGGGGGACCGTCCCAGAGCGGATTTCAAAGGCCCTGTCCGCTGTCCTGCGGACAGGGCCTTTGACCTCGGAGCGGCACAGGATGTGCCGCGAGAATGAGCAAGGGACGATCCCCCTACCGGACCGTCCCTATAACAAGAAAACTCCAGAAATTATATGTATAACCTAACTAGCCTTCCGACTCACCCCTTCGAGATAAGCCGCATACTGATCCGGCAAATGCTCCTTAACCTGTTCCTCCAACTCCTCATCCGTAATCGCACTCATGCGCGCGTGCACCTCGTACTGATCCATCACCCAGCGCGCAATCTTGTGCACCTTGATCTTGCTGAGCCGCTCGTCCCCTTTGAGCCCCAGAAAATCATTCACCCACAAAGCCACCCCGTCCACCCCCGTCTTGTCGGTAATGGCGACGCGCGGCGGCCGGTTGAACAGCGCCGTGGTGTCAAAAATATTGTAGATGCGCTCGTCGGAGCGCAGCCCGCCGGCGTGAATGCCGGCGCGCGTGGTGTTAAAATCGCGGCCCACAAACGGGTAGTTGGGCGCAATATCAACGCCGATGGAGCGCATATAATCGGCCATCTCCTGAATCATCAGCGGGTCGATGCCGCAGAGCTCGCCGCGCAGACTAATGTACTCGATAACGGCACCCTCTAAAGGCGGGTTGCCGGTGCGCTCGCCAAAACCAAAGAGCGTGGTATTGACCGCGTTGCAGCCGTAGAGCCAGGCTGTGGCGCCGTTGATATGTACCTTGTGGAAGTCGTTGTGACCGTGCCATTCGAGACACTCCGGCGGCACGCCGCAGTCGTTGACCATGCGGTAGACCAGCTTGGGGATCGAGCGCGGCAGGGCGGCGCCGGGCGAGGGCACGGCAAAGCCCATGGTGTCGCACAGGCGAATCTTGACGTGCAAGTCGGGGTCGACCTGCTCGGAGCGCTTGACCAGCTCGGAAACAAAGGGCATGACGTAGCCTTCGATGTCGGCACGGGTCACGTCTTCGAGGTGGCAGCGCGGCCGTATGCCGGCCTCCCAGGCGGCCTCCACTACTTCGAGGTAGTCGTCAAAAGCCTTGCGGCGGTCCTTCTTGAGTTTGTAGAAAATGTGATAATCTGAAGACGGGGTCAGCATGCCCGTCTCCTTAACCCCGGCTTCCTTGACCAGGCGGAAATCGCCCTTGTCGGCGCGAATCCATGAGGTGACCTCGGGGTAGGTGTGGCCCAGGGCACGGCACTCGTCCAGCGCCTGGCGGTCGTTCTTGGTATAGAGAAAAAACTCGGTCTGGCGAATGACGCCGTTGGGGCCACTCAATTTGGCCATCATATCAAAGAGCTTGACCTGCTGCTCAATGGTGTAGGGCGGCCGCGCCTGCTGCCCGTCGCGGAAGGTGGTGTCGGTGATCACCAAGTCGCGCTGCAGCGCCTCCTGCGGGTCGAACTTGATCAGTTCGCCGTCGATCTCTTCGTAAATCGGGTCGACGAATTTGATCTTGGGCGGCAGGCTGTAGTCGAACTGCTCTTCGAGCAGATTGGGTTCTTCCACTTCGGTTAATTCGTAGGTTTTTGCCATGGTGTAATCCTTTCCAATTCGGCGTTGCCGCGCTTCAGTCCACGTAGGCGCCGATAAAATCGACGGCGGCGCCCACCGTCTGCACCGACAGGGCCTCGTCCTCGTCCATCTCGATGTCGAATTCCTCTTCAAAGCCGGCCATCAATTCGATGGACTGCACCGATTCGGCGCCCAGATCGGTGGTAAAACCCTGGTCTTCCTGAATCTGCTCGCCATCTATTTTTAGCACCTGGGTAATGACTTTGTAGACGCGTTCCTTAATCTCCTCGCGTTCCATATCTCCTCCTTAGGTATTTTGCAGCTCGGCCGCGGCTTCGCGGTCGACGATAAAGGTGCAATCCGGGTGGTCCTGCAAGAGGCTGGCCGGACAACTGGGGTCAAAGGGGCCGTCGACGGCGGCGGCAATAGCGGCGGCCTTCTTGGCGCCGGTGGCCAGCAGCACCACGCGGCGCGCCTGGCGAATGGTGCCAATGCCGGCGGTGAGGGCGCAACGCGGCACCTCGGCCGGGTCGGAAAAAAAGCGGCCGTCGCTGTTGGCGTCGATGGTGTCTTGGGTGAGGTGGACCAGGCGGGTGGGGCTGTCCACCGGACTGCCGGGCTCGTTAAAGGCGATGTGGCCGTTGCCGCCAATGCCCAACAGCCACAAATCGACGCCGCCCACCGCCAGAATTTTGTTCTCAAAGGCGCTGCACTCCAGCTGCGGGTTGACAGCTTTGCCGTTGAGCACGTGGGTGTTCCAGGGGCGGATGTCGATGTGATTGAAGAGCCGGTCATTCATAAAATAGCGATAGCTCTGCTCGTGGTCGCCGTCGAGCCCCCAATATTCGTCGAGGTTGAAAGAGGTGACCTGGGCAAAACTGAGGTTCTCGTTCTGGTGTATGCGGGCCAGTTCGGCGTAGGTGTGTTCGGGGGTCGAGCCGGTGGCCAGACCGATGACGGCAGCGGGGTTGCTGCGGATGTGGTCGGCGAAAATGGCGGCGGCCTTGGGGGCGACGGCCGCGTCGTCATCGCAGACTACCAGCTTAGTATTTACTGCCATATAGTATCCTTTATTTTGGAGTGAAGTAAGGAAAAAATGTACATAATGAGATAGGGGTTGTAAAGGAAAGTAAAACCCCATAAATTCATCCACCGCCAGCCACACACTAATTTTGATACCAAAGGAAGCAGTTAAATGAGTAAACGGCGCGCCCTGTCAAAAAAAGAAATAATTATTCTAGAAGAAAAAGGCTGTACCGCCGCCAACTGGGAACAGGTCAAAGTAGCAGACGGTTTTGACCCCCAACGCGTGCGCAACACCCACTTTGGCGGCAAGGTGCGCATCGGCGCCTTAGAGGGCACCGTCAAAATGGCCGGCGAGGTTGAACTGCCCGCCGAAATCGCCGACGCAACGCTCGTCAACTGCACCCTAGGCGACAACGTGCGCATCGCCCGCATCGGCAGCCACATAGCCAATTAC
>CAXGRO010000340.1:0-6398 GCA_964012055.1 uncultured bacterium | reverse complement strand
TTTTTCCACCTTCGATTGGGATGCCAGTTGGCTAAAAAAATCACCCCACTATCCCCCCCTGAGGGAATTCGGCCGAATCGCCGCTTAAAAAGTGACCACTATATTGAGAAACTCTTCTCCAGCTCTGGGTTTTAAATCCGCCCTACCAGGATCAAAAAGTACACCCGAGTCAATGATTAAACGCGGAACCACTATATCGTTTTTCATTGGACTTTTATACTTAATTGTCGGCTGGTCTATTGCCGTAACATTTGCCTCAAAACAGCCGATTGAAGATCCGTTGGAAGAATTGGTAATTGTCATAGTGCCAATGAAAATGCGCATTGTTATGTCTAAATTATAGGCGACCTTCTTTTCTCGATAAACGTTTAGTTTGTTCCCCCTAGCAATGCCCGATTCGTTCCCCTTATCAATATGATAGCGCCGCGCCATCGCCAAGCGGTCGGGTAAAGTGCCTTGATTGGTCTGATTGTCGACATAAACAATGCGCGGAGGATTAAATTGGGCGTGGACCTGTTCTCCGCTCCCCCACAAGGTTAAGAATATAAACAGTGCGCCACTGGCACAGGTGGATCTCATGCCTTTAGTCTTTCTAAGCCCGCCTGTAATTTCTGCAGATTTTCTCCGTACTCCACCTGGCGCTGACGCTCGCGCTCGACCACATCAGGGGGCGCTTTGTCGACAAACCCCTTATTGGACAGTTTGCCGTTTAATCCTTTTAGCAACTTTTCGAACTTGGCAATCTCCTTTTCCAATCTTTGCTTTTCCACATCTATATCAATCAAACCCGCCAAAGGCACATACACCTCAATTCCAGAAAGCACGGCACTGCCCGACGCACCGGGCTGCTCAAGTTGCTCTCCGACCCGAACTTCATCCGCTTTTGCCAATAAAGCAATATAATTAATTTGTGTTTCTAATTGCCGGGCCAGTTCGCCATTTGCCGTAGACAATACGAGCTGCACCTTTTTTCCAGGTGGAATGTTCATCTCTCCACGTATGGTACGCACGGCCGTTACTAACTCTTGTAAAATAGCCATCTCTGCTTCGGCCTTAACATCTATTGCTGCCTCGTCCACTTGTGGCCACGAAGCTATCATTATGCTCTCTGGCCTCTCCTGAGACTGCGAGGGCAACACTTGCCATAGAGTTTCAGTAATAAAGGGCATTATCGGGTGCATCAATCGCAGGGCCTGCTCCAGCACCTCCACCAAAACTTGCTGCACCTGCCTCTTGGCCTGTTGGTCGCTGCCATTGAGCCGCGCCTTGGCCATTTCTACGTACCAGTCACAATAATCGTGCCAGAGGAAATCGTAGAGCGTTCGGGAAGCATCGCTGAGACGGTATTCTTCCAAAAAGCGCGTGACGGAGTTAATAGTTGCAGCCATCCGACTGCGCATCCAGCGGTCAGCCAAATCATTACCCGAGGCAGCCTCCCAGGTAAAATCCGTCAAATTCATTGTAACAAATCGAGCCGCGTTCCATAGTTTATTGCAAAAATTCCGGGCATTTTCCGCAGTTTGAGAGGATTCTACAGCATTGTCTTTGATTTCTGCGTCAAAACGCACATCTTGCCCCGAGCCAACTTGGTGCACCAAACTAAATCGCGTAGCATCTGTGCCGTAGAGATCCACTAAGTCGAGCGGGTTGAGCCCGGTCCCCAAACTCTTGCTCATACGCTGACCGTCCTTGGTTAAGACGGTTGGATGTACGTACACTGTCTTAAAAGGGATCTGATTGACAAATTCTATTGAAGTCATGGCCATACGCAAAACCCATAGATAGAGAATATCGCGCGCCGTGATCATCAAGTCGGTGGGATAAAAATAGTCAATCTCATCTGCCTTTTGCGGCCAACCCAGCGTAGCAAAGGGCCAGAGGGCGGATGAAAACCAGGTATCTAACACATCTGGATCTTGAACTAAATCAATACCACCACAGTCCGGACAGTTAGCGGGTTTGGCTATGCTGACAATGGGTTTGGCGCCCAATTCTACCGAAACTTGGAAACTGCCTTCGTCCAAGGCCTGTTCACGCTCCCCCCCTCCCATAGGTATTAAACCATCTGCACTACATGTTTTACAATACCAGGCCGGAATGCGGTGCCCCCACCATATTTGCCGCGATAGCGCCCAATCGCGGATATTGTCCAGCCATTCGAGCGCATAACCGCGAAAGCGGTCCGGTACATAGGTTATTTCCTGGCGCTCTAAATAGGGACGCACTTTTTGCGCCAGTGGTTTCATATTCATAAACCACTGCTCCATAGGCAGCGGTTCTATAACCGTACCACACTTATCGTGGTGCGGTACGGCGTGTATATGGTCTTTAACTTCGACCAATAACCCACCTTCTTCGAGCGCAGCAATTACACCCTGGCGACATTCGTAACGTTCCTGTCCGCTAAAGGGGCCTGCTTCTGCAGACATATATCCGTCAAATCCGATCACTTGAATTTGGGGCAGTGAATGACGCTGCCCCACTTCGTAATCGTTGGGATCGTGTGCCGGTGTCACTTTAACGGCACCACTTCCCACAGTTGGATCGGCGTATTCGTCGGCTACTATGGGAATGGACCTATCCATCAGTGGCAACTGCACGCATTGACCAATTGCCGCTTGCCAGCGCTCGTCTTGCGGGTGTACGGCAACTCCAGTATCGCCAAGCATAGTTTCGGGCCGCGTAGTCGCCACTACAACGTCTGGGCCCCCGCCTACACCGCAATAGCGAATGTGCCATAAATGGCCCTGGATTTCGCGATCTTCAGTTTCCAAGTCGGATATTACAGTTTGGCATGAAGGACACCAATTGATCATACGGCGCCCTCGATAGATCCAATCTTGATCGTAAAAACGCTCAAAGGCCTGTAAAACCGCCTCTACATACTCTTCGTCTAAAGTAAACCGCTCCCTATGCCAATCGTAGCTACATCCAAGCCGCCGCAACTGGTCGTATATAGTCCCACCATACTTTTCTTTCCAGGCCCAAACGAGTTCTAATAAAGCCTCCCGGCCTATATCGTAGCGCGTTTGGGCTTCACCGGCTGCCAACTCCTGTTCGACTTTCATCTGGGTCGCAATGCCGGCGTGATCCGTACCCGGCAGACACAAAGTTGAAAAGCCCTGCATGCGCTTCCAGCGAATAAAGAGATCGTGAATGGCGTGCTGAATAGCATGCCCCATATGCAACTCGCCGGTCACATTGGGCGGTGGAATGGTAATGCAATAAGAGGGTTTATCGGCCTCAACACGGGCTTGAAAATACCCTCTTTCTTCCCAGATTGAATACCATCTGGCTTCGGTTGCGGCAAAATCATAGGATTTGGGAAGCACTTCTGACATTGGACCCCATGGGAAAAATTGTCTCAGTTTTACCTGTAAGTAAATATAGGCGCCAACTCTAATATTGACAAACTCAAGTGTCTACAGGTCTTTCATAAACAAGCGCTTAATGCACTTCCATATCCGTGGTATCTGGATTGCGACCTTATTGGAACTATTTTTGCTGTTTTTAACGCAAATCAAACAATGGTTAAATCCGGAATAGAGGGATATCATGTTCAGAGTTGAACAATTTTGCATTTCGAGTAAGGATCATCTGCCTGGCATCTTATTGCTATTTAGCGCTATGTCTCTTAGTTTATGCTCCATTCCAGTCCTTTTGCTTTCGCTATTTTGGATGAACTAATTGTCGCCTTATCCCCGCAAACTAAAATCTTCTTTACAAACATCTGATCTGCCTTTAATTATTATCCCCAATAAGCCATTCTCCTATAGCGATCTTCTGTAGGGAAATATATGTCGCACTGGGCAGATTTAACCACAGAACAAAGAAATCGGGCAAGCGAGCACATAGATGAGCTCTCAACGCTCGAAATGCTCTCCCTAATAAATAGCGAAGATGCTCAGGTTCCTCTTGCCGTGGAGAGCCAATTACCCGCAATTGCTCATGCCGTAGAGCTTGTGAGCCAGGCGTTGGGAAGCGGCGGTCGCTTATTTTATATGGGAGCGGGCACTAGTGGGCGCCTCGGCATTTTGGATGCGGCCGAATGCCCCCCGACTTTCAACACTGCCCCCGATATAATACAGGGTTTAATCGCTGGCGGTCCAGCAGCCGTATTTCAATCCATAGAAGGAGCAGAAGACCAATCTCAAGCCGCCTTAAGAGACCTGCGCAATCAGAATTTGTCCAAAGTAGATGTGGTGATGGGAATTGCCGCCAGCGGTGTAACTCCCTACGTGGTTGGCGGTCTGGAATATGCCACCACCCTATCTTGCCCCACGATCTTTCTCACTTGTAATCCATCTAGAGCAGCGCGCACAGTCGCCCATGTTGTTATCGCACCCGAAGTTGGCCCCGAAGTTATCACCGGCTCTACCCGAATGAAGGCCGGCACTGCAACTAAAATAGTCCTCAATATGATCTCCACGGCCACCATGGTTAAATTGGGCAAAACCTACGGCAATCTCATGGTGGATTTGCAACCTAGAAACGCCAAACTCAAAGACCGCGCGGTGCGCATATTTATGGAATTAACCCAGCTATCCCAGCAGCAGTCTACCCAACGCCTCGCGTCGGCACAAAATGATTTAAAAACGGCCCTGGTAATGGAATTATGCCAGGTAGATCTCAACACGGCACTCGACCTGCTAAAAAAACATCGCGGCGTGGTTAAAGAGGCCGTGCTTCACATGAAAATGGCCAGCTAATGCAATATCGAAAATTTGGTTCTACTAATTTACAAGTTGCCCCCATAGGCCTGGGAACGGTAGAATTGGGCATGCCATATGAAATTGGTTTACCCTCCCCACCTTCCGAGAAGGACAGCATCGCGCTTTTGAGGCGCGCTTATGAGGCAGGTATAAATTACATCGACACGGCTCCAGTTTATGGCAACAGCGAAGAACTGGTTGGCAAAGCCTTTGCAGATATTGCAGACAAACCCATCCTGGCAACTAAAGTCACACTCAAAGAGGACCAGGGAAAGGGGGCGCCCCTAAAAGGCAACAATTTGCGTCAACATCTCGAAACATCCATCACCAATAGTTTAAAAATGCTACACCTCGATTGCCTAGAGGTTTTACAAATCCACAGCGTCGAAGACAATTTTGCCACTGAAGAGTTGTTGGAACTCACGGCAGATTTTCGCCACCGCGGCCTGGTGCGCCACTGGGGAGTAACCACTTATGGCGAGACAGCGCCTATGGAAGTGCTGGCATGGCCCGAACATTTTCAGATGTTACAAGTAGCTTATAATGCACTCGATCGCCGTATGGAAACTGAGGTATTTCCCCGCTGTAAACAAATTGGCGTTGGGTTAGTTTTGCGATCTGCCTTTTTTAAAGGGGTACTCTCAGACCGGGCACGCCATTTGCCCGACCATCTCAGCGAACTAACCCAGGCAGCCTTAAAAGTAGAAAAGATAGCGACCGATGCAGGGCTATCGCTTCCCGAGTTAGCTTTTCGCTTTAATGCTTATAACCCGTTTTCCAATATTTCACTATTTGGCACAACCAGTGCATTGGAGATGGATGCCAATCTGGATGCCTTCCAAGCGGGCCCACTGTCCGATGACATTTTGGATCAACTAGCACCGTTGGTCCTACACGACAGTCCCCTAATAAATCCTAGCACCTGGGGTTTTTAAACTCCCTTTTATTATGGAGCCGTTGTATGGAGGAAATTGGTTATAGCAATTGGGGGTTAATAGCGTTTGACCCCGAGCCTACCAACATGTTAGAACCCTATCTACCTAATCCCCCAATGTTAACTACTGTTGCTTTGGATCCTGGAGCTTGTCTTATCTTTTTATTGCGCGCACAACCCACTTCCCTTCAAGTGATCTTTGAAGTAACCTCTGTATCAGCAGAAGGGCATAGCCCCCATTTATTTGAGGTATACACCGGGACTTCTGGGACCGAATTTAGTGAAATACAGTGTCAGGATTGGAGTAAGCAGGTCGAAGGCATGTATACAACCTTTTCAACTGTACTTGAAGGCGTGCAACCTTACGTTAAATTTTTGGCTATAGCCCCCCCCCCTCTCATCGTCAACCGCATCACTTTTTCAGGTTAAAATGTCCGCAAATCTTATTGGCAAGACCAAAAGCGAGTTAGACACACCCGCTCTGCTTATTGATTTAGACGTATTTGAGAATAATATCGCACGCCTGTCTCAATTTTGCCGCGACCACAATATGGCATGGCGCCCCCACAGTAAAGCCCACAAAAGCCCAAAAATCGCACGCCTGTTAATGGATGCCGGGGCCTGTGGCATTACATGCGCTAAATTGAGCGAGGCCGAAGTAATGGTAGCCCAAGGCATTGATGAGATCCTTATCGCCAACCAGATTGTCACGCCGGCCAAATTAGAAAGATTAGCTGCTTTACAAGAAAATG
>CAXGRO010000339.1:0-6400 GCA_964012055.1 uncultured bacterium | reverse complement strand
GAGCACCGAAGGTTCGCCAACCCGAAGGGTTGAGCGCCATGAGCGCCGGGACCACCCCCTCACCGCGTCCCAAGCAAACGACTTATTAAAAAATACGGAGATAAAAAAACATGATCGTCGATACCCACGTCCACGTATGGGAAATTTCCGACAAATACCCAGTGGGCCCCACCGCCCCCGGCTGGTCCTCTCTACCCGATGAACCCGGCACCACCGACGAACTATTGGAAGAAATGGACCAACACGGCGTCGACTGGACCGTATTGGTACAAACCAGCTGGTCGACCTGGGACAACGGCTACATGGCCGATTCAGTAGAGCGCTTTCCCAACCGCTTTGTCGGACATGGATTGATCGATCCGCAAGATCCAAAAAATGCCGATCAGGTGCGCTACTGGATAGAAGAGCGCGGCCTCGTAGGCTTTCGCTTTCACCCCATGTATTACCCCGACGAGAAAATCCTGCTGACGCCGCAAAACGAAGCCATGTGGCAGACCATCGCCGAGTTGAACGCCGTCATCCAGTTTCACTTTAACCCGCCATTTGGCGACCAGGTGGCCGAGATCGCGCGGCGCTACCCGCATTTGCACCTGCTGTTGGACCACATGGGTTATCCCAAACTCGGCGAGGAAGAAGCGTTCCAGGCCGTGATCGACCTGGCCGAATTTGACAATGTGTGCGTGAAAATATCGGACGTGGCCGGGCGCTCGGAGCAGGGCTTTCCCTATGCCGACATGCACTGGGCGATCAAAAAGTTGCACCAGGCGTTTGGCGCCGGGCGCATGATGTGGGGCACGGGGTATCCGGGGCACCACCGGGTTAAGAACAATTGGCCGACGCTGGCGGACGAGTTGCGCCTGATACGCGAGGGGCTGGATTTTCTCACGGATGTGGAGAAGGACCAGGTGTTGGGCGAGACGGCGGCGCGGGTGTGGGGGCTCAAGTAAGGGCAAATCTGGTGTACGGCAAATGAATGGCGTATATTGCCGCGTATTGAAGATCGTTTTAAAAACAAAAGGAGAGATGAGTGATGCGCATATTAATTACCGGGTCGGCCGGACAAATTGGCACCACGCTGGTGCAGGGGTTTAAAGATAAATACGAATTGCGCGGTTTGGACCTGGTGCCCACGCCCGATTTGGAAGACTCGGTGGTGGGCGACGTGGCCGACTTCCAAACGGTGTTTGAGGCGTCGAAAGAGATGGACGCCATCATCCACCTGGCCAATGTGGGGCCTTCCTGGAATCAAGCGCTACAGAGCATGATCAGCACATATAATATATTGGAGTCGGCGGCGCAAAACGGGGCACGCCGGGTGGCCTATGCCAGCCGCGCCGGGGTGTTGCCCAAGTCGCATTACCCCAGGGATATCCAGCGCAATATGGACATGTTGCCCAAGCCCGACAGCTATTATACCTGTACCAAAGTGTTTGGCGAAAATCTGGGGTTTATGTACACGTCGCGCCGCGAGCTGGAGGTGGTGTGCGTGCGCATTGGCAATTTTAATCGCAACCGTGACAAGCCGACGCACCCGCACCAGCTCAGCCACGGCGATTGCGTGCATCTCTTTGAGCAGTGCCTCATCCACCCGGGGGTGAAATACGAAGTGGTGTTTGGCGTATCGGACAGCGATTGGGAGCTCTACGATATGGACCACGGGCGCCAGGCGATTGGTTATTACCCCAAAGACAAGTCGATCGTGCCGGAGGACGAGCGCGAATAGGTTTTGTCGTTTGGCATCCGTTGGCCAATGTGGTAAGAAAGCGGCGAGTTTGGCCGCTGGCGCAATCGGCGGATCGCCTGTTTGAGCCACACTTAAAATACGATCTATGGATGCCCTGAAGGAGTGGTTTAACTTCGACTTTTATCGCGATCTGGCCGGCGCCCTCAAAAAGCAGTGTGGGGATCTGGACGCCGAGTCGTTTTACCGGGATGCCGTCGTCGATCTGGACCAACTCGAGCTCAAAGATCGTTTGCAGCGCACGGCCGAGACGTGTCGCCGCCATTTGCCGGGTGACTATCGCCGGGCGGTGGATGTATTGCGCCGGATTGCGCCGCGCTATAAGGGTGAGTTTACCGGCATGTTCTGTCCCGAGTTTGTTGGTCTCTACGGGCTGGACGATTTCGACTTTTCGCTGGAAGCGCTGCAATACTTCACCACGTTCTCCTCATCTGAATTTGCCGTGCGGCCGTTTTTGCAACGGGATTTGTCGCGCACCCTGGCGGTGATGGAACGTTGGTCGACAGATGCCAATCACCATTTGCGGCGTTTGGCCAGCGAGGGGTGCCGGCCGCGGCTGCCCTGGTCTTTTCGGCTGCAGGCGCTGATCAAAGATCCGGCGCCGGTGGTGCCTATCTTGGAGAATCTGCGCGCCGATGATAGTCTGTACGTGCGCAAGTCGGTGGCCAATCATCTCAACGACATTTCCAAAGATCACCCCGAGTGGATGCTGGATTGGGTCGCGGGTTGGGAGCGCGATCAGGTGCACACGGCGTGGATTGTCAAGCGGGCGGCGCGCAGTTTGATTAAGGCGGGGCACGCGCGCACCTTTGTTTTGCTGGGGTTTGAAGAGCGGCCCCAAGTGGAGGTGGGGGAGGTGGTGTTGAGTGCGGGGGAGATTGCTTTGGGGGAGCATTTGGGATTTTCGTTTGTGATTAAATCGCGGAAAAAGACGGTGCAGAGGTTGGCGGTGGATTACGAGGTGCACTATGTCAAGAAGTCGGGGCAGACGAGCGGCAAGGTGTTTAAGTTGAAAGAGATGGAGTTGGCGGCCGGGGAAGAGGTTGAAATTTCAAAGAAACACCTTTTTAAAGATTTTAGTACGCGTAAGCATTATTCGGGGCGGCATCGCATTGTTGTTTTGGTGAACGGGGTGGCGTATGGGGAAGGGGCGTTTGAACTGGTTGTAGGTTGAGTTGGGGTGGGAGGAGGGGGGGGTGCTTGGTGGCGCCAGGGGGTGGGGGCCTTGCCTCTGGTGTTTCGTGAGTCCCTCGGGGGGGTTGCCCGGCCCCCCTTTCCGCGTTACAGACTAACGATTAATCAAGTCAAAACGGCTATCACCATGGATCGCACCTCAATCTTTTATATCGCCTGTGCACTGGGACTCATCGGATTACTGAGCGTACCAACAGCGCGCTCGCTCTTGCTGGGACTCGACCCACCCGCCGTGGAAACCGCCGTCACCGAAATCGCCTTTGCCGGTTGGGGCAATACGCACGAAGTCGCCATGCTGCGGCAACTCATCGACGAGTTTGAACGCGACAATGCGGGACTGAAAGTCAAGTTTATCCACATACAACAGAATTACGATGCGGTGTTAACCACCATGATGGCGGGAAGGCGGGCACCGGACATTTTCTATATCTCCCCATCGATGCTGGGCAGCATGTTGGCCAAAAGAGTGTTGCTCAATCTCAGTCCATATCTGGAGAAGAGTGCGGTGGTGCGGCTGGAGGATTTTTTTCCGCAGACGGTGGAGCCCTATCGCTGGGATGGGAGGCGCTTTGGGCGGGGGCCGGTGTATGGGCTGTGCAAGGATTGGTCGCCCGATTATCTGGTCTATTACAATAAGGATCTGTTTGAGAAAGAGGGCATTGATCTTCCGGACGGTAGCTGGACGCGGGAGGAATTTGTCGACATCGCGCAGCGGCTGACCAAGCGCGACGAGCGCGGCCGCACGGTTCAGTTTGGCGTGTACAATAATTGCAATCCGGAGCAGTGGATTTGGCAGTCGGGGGGGCGGATTTTTTCGGAGGATCGCACGCGGGTGTTGCTCGAAAGTGCGCAGGTGATCGAGGCGCTGGAGTTTGCTGCGGGGTTGTCGACGCGCTGGCGCGTGGCGCCCGGTTATGCCGAGCAGGCGCAGAGTCCGGTGAACGTGATGTTTGAGACCGGGCGCGTTGCCATGTGTTTTTACGGGCAGTGGTTTGCGCCGCAGTTTCGCAAGAATATCAAGAATTTTGCGTGGGGGGTGGTGACGCCGCCACGGGCACGGGAAGACGTCTACGTTTCGGGCGGCATGGTGGGTTATGGCATTTATGCCTATAGCGAGCGGGCGGCGGAGACCTGGCGTTTTATGGAATACCTCGTCGGCCCGCAGGGGCAGGAGGCCATCGCCCGGATCGGCTGGAACATTCCGGCGCACAAAGCCACGGCCTATGGGCCGGTGTTTGTCGACAATCCAGACCTGGACGGGGAGGTGACGCGCACTTTTTTGCGAGCGGCGGAGAAGACGCGGCTGTTCCAGCATAGTCCCTATATAACGTCGAGCGAGTTTCGTTTGCATTTTAATCCCGAGTGGGAGCTGGTGATGCTGGGCGAGAAGAGTGTGGCCGAGGCCATGCGCGATGCGACGCGGCGCATCAACCAGGCGATACGCGACAATAGGGCGTTGCTCAAGGTGGAGGCGGGGTCGTGAAAATAAAGCCAAAATTTTGGCGGCACGTGGAAGGGTATTTGTTTATCTCGCCGTGGCTGGTGGGCACGGTGTTGTTTACCCTGGGGCCGATTGTTGCGAGTTTTGCGCTGGCTTTTACGCGCTGGAATCTCTTTACTGAACCGCAGTATGTGGGCGTTGCCAATTTTCAAAAATTGGCGCACGATCCGCTTTTTTTTACGGCGGTGTGGACCACGGGTTATTATACGGTATTTGCCGTGCCCATTGGCCTAGTGATTGCATTGGGGCTGGCGCTTCTGGTGAATCACAAGCTCTTTGGCATGGCGTTTTTTCGCATGGCGTTTTTTCTGCCCAATGTGGTGGCCGGGGTGGCCATGTTGCTGCTGTGGAAGTGGCTCTTCGATCCCAATTTTGGGCTGGTCAATGTGGCGCTGGACTGGATCGGGGGCATGCAGATGCTGGAGTGGCTGGGGGTTGGGCGGCCGCAGTGGCTGTCGTCGCGGGGCAGCGCCATGCCGGCGATGATTGTGATGAGTTTTTGGGGGGTGGGCGGCTCGATGATGATTTTTCTGGCCGGTTTGCAAAATATTCCGCGCGAGCTGCTGGAGGCGGCCGAGCTGGACGGCGCCGGGTCGTGGCAGCGCTTTTTCTACGTCACCGTGCCGCTGCTGACGCCGACGATTTTCTTTTTGATGGTGGTGGGGATGATCGGCTCGTTGCAAGTGTTTAACCAGGCCTACATCATGACCGGGGGCGGGCCGGCGCACGCCACGTTATTCTATGCGCTCTACCTCTTTCACAACGCCTTCGAGCGCTTCCACATGGGCTACGCCTGCGCCATGGCGCTGATTTTGTTTGTCATTACGCTGGTGGCGTCGCTGGTGCAATTGGCCATCTCTAAACGTTGGGTGCACTACTGATGGACGGCGGTTTGTCGATGGCGCGCCGTGTGGTGCTCTATGCGGTGCTGGCTTTTCTGGCGTTCTGGTTTCTGGCACCGTTTGGCTGGATGGTGTTGACGGCGCTCAAATCGCCGGACGAGGTGTTTAGCCGGCTCTGGCCTTCGGTGTTTCAAGCGAGCAATTTCCGCGAGATTTTTGAGCAGCCGACGCTGCCGTTCGGGCGTTACTTTCTCAACAGTACGATCATTACGCTGTTCTCTACGGCGGCGGGGTTGTTCGTTTCGTCGGTTGTGGCGTTTGCTTTTGCGCGGTTGCACTTTGCGGGTCGCGACGTGCTCTTTGTGGTGGTGCTGGCGACGATGATGGTGCCGGCGACGGTGACGATGATTCCGACGTTTGTTTTATTTCAGCGTTTGGGGTGGGTGGATACGTTTTTGCCGTTTCTGATCCCTGCGTGTACGGGTAGTGCGTTTCAGATTTTCTTTTTGCGGCAGTTCTTTAAGACGTTGCCGCAAGATTTGATCGACGCGGCGCGCATCGACGGCTGTTCCAATTTGCGCATTTGTCTGTCGCTGGCCATGCCGCTGGCTAAACCTACACTGGCGACGCTGGCGATTTTGAGTTTTCTGGGGGCGTGGAACGATTTTATGGGGCCGCTGATTTATTTACACAGCAATGAGAAGCGGACGTTGGCTTTGGGGCTAAATGCTTTTGCCGGGATGTATGGGACGCAGTGGCATTTGTTGATGGCGGCTTCTATTGTGGCGACGGTGCCTATTCTGGTGGTGTTTTTTATGGGGCAACGGTATTTTGAGCGGGGGTTGGTGATGACGGGGTTTAAGGGATAAATAATTGTTCGATAATCTTTTAAATGGGGATGAATGCGTTTATATTATGGGCGTTTGGTTTGCTAGTGTGAACCGTCCCCAAAACCGCGTTACAGGCCAACGCCCAATAAATGACATTTATAAATTCAGTTATTACAATACTGTGGACACTTTACTGTGGACACTTTTTCGATTTTGAGCGGATTTTTGTAAGGTTGGAATTCGTAAGTGATTATTTATCAACAAGTTACAAATTTCAATATCTATTTATCTA
>CAXGRO010000338.1:0-6410 GCA_964012055.1 uncultured bacterium | reverse complement strand
CACATAGGAGGGCAGCAATCCGTAGGTCGTCATCGGCGGGTTGGTCCATTCCAACGGCGCCAGCGCCACATTGACCACCGTGACCTCGTCGGGGTGAAAGGTGTAAAACGCTTCCCCGTCGTTGCCCCGCGTCAAACCCGCCAAACGCAAACCACTACCCAACAACAAACAAATGAGAAAAAAAACGCGATAGCGATTCAACCAACGCATTTCACTATCTCCATCTACCACCGATCTTTGCCATTCGCCTCCAGTTGTTCCAGCTGGCGTCGCACTTCTACCTGGGCATTATTCAGGTGCAGCGACTGTTTTAGAAAGGTGCGGGCTCGGTCGTTGAGCCGAGCCTGCAACGCCGTCCTAGCCAAAATATTAAAATCGCGCACCCGCTGCTCTACAGTTAAGTGGGGATCTTCCTGTACAGCCCGTCCAAAATTATCTAAGCCGCGGGCGTAATGGCCCAACTCAAAAGCGCGTTGCCCTGTGCGCTTGCGTAGTTCCAACTGTCCATCATCCAATTGCAGCGACTGCTCCCACCACTCTAGCGCTTCCTCGCCCCGCCCGTCCTCGTGCGCTATATTGCCCAGCGCTGTGGCCACTTTTGCCTGCGGTTCAACGCGCATTGAAATGCGATAAACCGCCTCCGTGCGCGCCACGTCGCCGCGGTTGAGATATAGGTCGGCCACGTGCAGGCTGTTTTCCGCCATGCGATGTATATACTGGTCCGGGAAGGCAATGCGGGTAATCTCTTCCAACGCGTCGAGCGCCAGATCGTCCAGCCCCAATTGCATCAAACTCAAACAGGTGGCCCAGGGCAGCAAATAAGCCGACAGCGAAGGATCGGCCATCCCTTGTCTGAATTGCGCCAGCGCCTCGCCCCGCCGTTCCGCATTGCCTTGCAAACCGTAAATATGTGCTTCGAGAAAAAATAAAAACCGCAAATTGGGATCGGCCTGCCGAGCGGCCATTGCTTTGCCCAGGGCAGCGGGCCAATCCTTTGCGCCCACGTGCGCCGCCGCCGCCGCCGCCGCCGCGTCGCCGCAGCGCCGGTTCTGCGCCAACTCCCGGCTCCAGCGCTCCCAGGCCGGCGCAAAATCGTCGGTCTTTTCAAACACCCACACGGCCGGGTGATCGTATCCCACAAAAGAAGGTTCGGCCCCATAGTCGTCAATTACCCATTCGCCCAGAGATGGGTAGGTCGCAAAGCGCCGTTTGAGGACAAAGCCAAGTTCGCCCGCCACCAACTTCTTGTAAAAATCGGCAACCGCCGGATACATCTCCGGCACGGCGGTAAACTGTTGGTGGCGATTCACCCCGGCAATGGCAATGTAGTCGAGGTCCTGCAACTGGCTGTACAAATGTCGGCGCGTCGCTTCGCACAAAATGTGCCCGCGCATAAAGAAAAAAATCGAAACGGGTATAATGCTCTGCCGGTGGCGCGCCGGGCTAATCACGCCCCGCAGCGAAAACCCCCCGCTCTCCACCCCGATCACACTGCCCTCGGGCACGTGGTCCGCCATCCAGCGGCCGGCCTGGATACGGCTGTCTTCCGTCGAGTAGATACTGGCAAAAGCAAGGCCATAGACACCGGCACACAGCGCCACTGCTGCCAAAACGGCGTACCCAGCGCGCCACCGTTGCGCCAGGCGCCACAGCATATCCGCCCCCACCAGGCTTAAAAAAGGCAGCAGGGGCAATAAATAGCGCACGTGTTTGGTGTGCAACCCTCCCACCGGCACAAAAGCCAGTGCCACCCACACCAGCAATATCCGCCCCACCCAGTGTTTCTGCCAAACTCCGTAGACCAGCGCTGCGCCAAATACCAGCGTCAGCGGCCATCCTATGCCCTGCGGCCATAGATGGGTCCAATAGTGCAAATAAGGCAAGGTGTGTACATCGACCAGAGACCAGGGACGCAAAACCTCTCCCCGCGCAATTTCGACCGAATAGGCAAAATCGTCGGTGCCCATACTGCGCCCCAGCAAGGTCGGCTCGGCAACTAGGTAGGGTTGCAAAGCGATCAACACCAGTGCGGCGGCCGCACTGGCCAACCACAATTGGGGCCGCCGCAAACTGCGCCAGCGCCGCGGCCCCTCTGCAACTAGCACGTGACCAACCGCCAGCACCGCGCCCAACAACAGCCCGTTGAGCCGCACCGCACCGGCGGCACCCACCAACGCCCCGGCCAGCAAATACAAACCGCGGTGCGACGTCGCCAGCGCCGGCAAGGCGGCGCAAAAAAATGCCACCGCGCAAAAAGTAAACACCCCGTCCACTGTATAAAAATGCGCCTGCTGTACCGCCACCGGGGCTACGGCCGTAAAATACGCCGCCAATAGGGCCGCCGGAGCAGAAAAAAAACGCCGGCCCAGCCCCCACACCAGCCAGACGCTGGCCCAGGACAACAGCGCCGATGTAGCGCGCACCACCGCAAAAATAAACGGCCGGTCTGCCAGCGAATTGACGTCGAGTCCTTCCCGACCGGTGCCCCAACAGGCCACTTCCAGCACGGCGCGCACCAGGTACATGGGCAACAGGCCATAGGCCGTAAGCGGCGGCTCCAGCGGATCGTTGAGGCGCAGCGCCGCGCGCACCAGAGTCTCTTCGTCGGGATGAAAATTGTAGAACACTTCTTCGACGTCGGCGCCGGCGTGTTCGGGCAGCAAAAAATCGCTGGTCCCCCGCGTCAACCCGTCAAAACGCAACCAGGCTGCCAGCAGCATACAGGCTGCCAGCAGCACAATCTCTTTATTGTCGACTTTGCCCATAGCAGAAATTTTAACTTCAGCCCTTCTTACTCGCCGTTCAATTGGCGCCGCAAAACTGCCACTTTGTTTGCTATATTCTCCTGCGCCGGATTTAATTGCAGCGACATATCCCACCAGTGCAGGGCCGCGCCGTAGCGGCGGGCGGCGGCGGCGCGCTGCCCCAGCACATTGCACACGTCCGTGCGGGGGTGTAATTGGGTCGTAAGTTTATACACTTCATTGGCCCGCTCCACCTGCCCACTGTCCTCCCAAATGCGCGCCGTATAGACGTACCCCTCCACCATACTGCGCCTGTCTTCCTGCAAAAATTCCATCCCCGCCCCCTGGTTCAAAACGTCGAGCGCCAACTCGTCCAGGCCCAATAGCGCCAGACTCATAGCACTAGCCCACGGCAATAAATAGGGTTGTAGAGAAGGATCGGCGTACCCCTTTAAATAGTGCTGCCACGCATCCTGCCGCGCATTGCCGCGCCCTTGCCGTTCGTAAAGGCTGGCCTCTAACAACCACATAAGCGACATCTGTGGGTGTTGGGCGCGCGCCGCTTGGGCTAATTCCAACGCCCCAGCGCCATCGCCAGTACGCCCTGCCGCTATCACAGCGGCCAGCGCTCCTTCGGCGCCGCAACGTGCATCTTTCTTTAACACTTCACCCCAAGCCGACCAGTCCCGCACAAAACGCTCGTCCTTTTTAAAGATGAGCACCGCCGGATGTTCATAACCTATAAATGAAGGTTCGGCCCCGTCGTCTTTAAACTCCGACCCCAGCAAACTCGGATACGTTTTAAACCGCCGCACCAGGGTAAACCCCAGTTCCCCGTCCACCAGACGGCGATAAAAACTGGCCACCGCCGGGTACAAATCTGGCACGGTGACAAATTGGGCGTAGCGGTTGGCATCGACGATGGCCAGATAATCCACCAGTTCCAGACGCCTTTCCAGATAATACCGGGTCATGCCGCAGGTGGCATAACCGCGCATCCCAAACAGCGCGTTAATGTCCATGGCCTGCAACTGATATTTTTGCTGGCTGATGAGCGGCCGCATGGGAAAACCGCCGCGCTCCACGGCAATAACACTGCCCGGCGCCACATGCTCCTCTATCCAGCGCCCCGCCTCAATGCGGCTGTCTTCCACAGTATAAACCCCGGCAAATGCAACCCCGTACACCACCGTATACCCAACTGCACTCAGCGCCGCCACTCCACCTGCCCAACGCCGCGCATCCCATATGCGCACCAGCAGCGCGCCGGCAAAGAGCGCCAAAAACGGCAGCAGGGGAATGATGTAGCGCACCGATTTGGCCACCAATCCCCCCACCACGCCAAAGTAGAGCACACACCACAGCAACATCAGTACGTGTTCTCCCTGGCGCCGCCACCCCACATATCCCAGGGCGCCCACAAAAAAAATCGTCAGCGGCCAACCCACCGCCAACGGCCATAGATGCGTCCAGTGGTGGACATAGGGAATAGTATGCCAGTCGGCCAACAGCCACAGCTGCAACAACTCCCCCCGCACAACCTTAACCGAAAAAGCAAAATCCTTGGGTGAATCGGCGCGCCACAACCAGTCCCCATCCGCAATCAAATAAGGCTGTATCGCCAACAACACCATCGCGCTAACCAGCCCACTCACCCATATATTGGCGCCTTGCAAACGCCTCCACCTTTCCCCCCAAACCCCATCCCCCCGCCCCAAATATCCCGCCAACAACACCGCCCCTAACAACAGCCCATTCAACCGCACCGCCCCCGTCAGCCCAATCAACACCCCCGCCAACACGCAGCGACGCCGCTCATCTCCTTCCAACGCCCACAAAATCGCCCACACCCCCCCCGCACTCAACAACACAAAAAACCCATCGACTATATAAAAATGCGCCTGCTGAATCGCCCCCGCCGCAAACGCCACACACACCACCCCTACCACCGCCTCGCGCTCGCCAACATACCGCCTCCCCATCCCCCACACCACCCCCAACAACCCCAGCGAATAAAGCACCGCCAACACCCGCGCCACCCCATAAACCCGCCACTTATCCTGCGGCGCCTCAAGCCCCAACGTCTCCCACCCACCCACCCACTCGCTCACCTCCAACACTCCACCCAACACATAAACCGGCAACATCCCATACGTCGTAAGCGGCGGCGCCAACCAATCCACCGGCGCCAACGCCGCCTCTATCACCATGCGCTCATCCGGATGAAACGCATAGAACGCCTCCAAACCCCCAGTCCCGCGCTCCTCCGCCAACACAAAATCACTAACCCCGCGTCCCAACCCCACAAACCGCAGCCCCAACCCCACCAGTAAACAGGTACAAAACAAATACGTATATATAGACCAACGTCTCATCGACATATTCTGTAAGAAAGTACCATCCTCGAAACCAATGTCTAAACTAAAAAAATCCTTTCACCCCAGCTATGCTATACGTATTGACCCGGCTTCTCCCCCATCCTATTTTTCCCCAATCCTCACACCCCCCAACCCAGGAGCCACCAAGTGAAGTTAAACCACCGCCTCACCCCCCCCAAGCTCCTCCCCGCCATCCACCGCTTCCTCGACCTCACCGCCCACAAAATTCTCTCCATCGAAAAAACCTGGGACCCCAACCAGGGTACCCCCGTCTTCACCTGGGCCGGCAAATACACCACCCGCGGCTGGACCGAGTGGACCCAGGGGTTCCAATACGGCTGCGCCATCCTGCAATACGACATGACCGGCGAGCAGCGCTTCCTCGACATCGGCCGCCGCCACACCGTACAGCACATGGCGCCGCACGTCTCCCACATCGGCGTCCACGACCACGGCTTCAACAATCTCTCCACCTACGGCAACCTGCGCCGCCTCATGCAGGAGGGCCGCATCCCCTTTGACCAAGGCGAGCTCGACTTCTACGAGCTGGCCATCAAACTCTCGGGCGCTGTGCAGGCAGCGCGCTGGACGCCCACGGCCTATGGCACCGGCTTCATCCATTCCTTTAACGGGCCGCACTCGCTGTTCTCCGACACCATGCGCTCGCTGCGCATTTTGGGCCTGGCGCACCAATTGGGCCACGTGCTCATGGGCGAGGGCGACCGCCCCATCAGCCTCTTGGGCCGCCTCGTCGAACACGCCACCACCAACGCCCACTACAACGTCTACTACGGCGAAGGCCGCGACGCCTTTGACGTGCCCGGCCGCGTGGTACACGAGTCCATCTTCAACACCAACGACGGCAACTACCGCTGCCCCAGCACCCAGCAGGGCTACGCCCCCTTTTCCACCTGGACCCGCGGCCTGTCGTGGGTGCTGTGCGGCTACGCCGAACAATTGGAATACTTCGCCACCCTCAAAAACAAAGATCTTGAACCGTACGGCGGTAAGCGCAAGATCGTCCAAATGATGGAAAAAGCCGCCCTGGCCACCGCCGAATTCCACCTAGAAAACAGCTTTGCCGACGGCATTCCCTTCTGGGACACCGGCGCCCCGGGCGTGGCCTCCTTTGGCCGCTACGCCCACCAGGCCTCCGACCCCTACAACGACGTGGAGCCGCTCGACAGTTCGGCCGCGGCCGTCTGCGCTCAGGGGTATTTGCGCCTGGGCAATTACCTGCAGGGCAAGGGCGACGCGCGCGGCGCCCGCCGCTACACCGCCGCCGCCT
>CAXGRO010000337.1:0-6413 GCA_964012055.1 uncultured bacterium | reverse complement strand
GGGCAGGTAAAGGCCGGTGAGGTGCTGCTTGACTTTGTCGTAAGTATCTAGTCGAGCGATGACTTCCTGGCCTATGTAACAGCCCTTGTTCATATGAATGGCGGCGTCTAAGCCGGCTTCCCAGGGGTTGTGGTCTGGGGTAAGCTCGCGGCCGGGCGCCGGCAGGCCGGCTTCAACGCGCAGTGTTTCCCACGTTTGCTCGCCGCAGGGCGCGGCGCCGGCATCGAGCAGTTTCTTCCGTATATCCTGCACTGTTTCAACTGGGCCGGCCAGGCGCAAGCCGGGATGGCCCAGGCGGTCTAGCCGCATGCACCAGACGGCTTCCATATTGAGACCGCCTAGAAGATGGTGATTGGCGACAGCCTCCAGGTCATTTTCTAGAACCGCCGAGGTTAGGGCGGCCGCTTGGGGGCCGCAAAGTTCGAGCAGGGCGCTTTCTTCGGTGATGTCTTGCAGGGTTATCTTTTCGGCGAATATGTAGCGGTCGAGCCATTCGAGCAGGGTGTGTCGGGCGGGGGGGCTGAGTACGGCCAGGGTAGCCTCGCCGCGGTGATAGAAGGCGCCCAATTCGAGAATGCGGCCTTTGTTGTCGGGGAATACGGCTTCAAAGCCGCTCCCATCTTCCAACTCCTCAAAGTGATTGGTGCTCACGCGATGCAGGAAGCTGAGGTGGTCAGCTCCAGTGATATGGACGCGGCTCAGGTGGGAGGCGTCGCGCACAGCGGCCCCCTGGCGCGCGGCGCTGTATTCGGCGGCGGGATCGCCGTAGTGGGCCGGCATTTGCCAGTCGTCGCAGGAGATGAGTTCGGCGGCCTGATTTGCGGTAGGACTGATGAATTTACTCTGTGCCATAGTCTCTTCTAACAAGTGATATTCTTGCCAATTCTTGTGGGACTTCTGCGAAAATACTCGAAAGCGGGGATCTGAGCAAGGCGTTCCAGCGGCAACAAGAAAGCGTCCGAAAATGAACAGCTGTTGTTCAAAAATGGACAGACTTAGATGTAGTTGAGAATTACAATTACATAAAAAACAAAAATTTACGTTTTGGCACGATACTTGCGAAGGAGAGCGCAGGAGATAGAAAATGGACCGATTATTGGCCATCAAATCGTTGGGCCGACACACCCAGAAGCCCTGCGCCATTATCACTTTGAGGCAGTTCGCCAGCGCCGCCTGGACGACAAGATGGTCTACGACATTTTACGCCCAAGAAGAGGAATTGCGTGTAGACACGCTTTCGATCCAGCAGGACAGTCTCTTCACTCGTCATGCCGATAATATGATCCCGTTGACTGCTGAGGAGGTAAAAGCCTACGAAACGCTGGATAGTAGTATGACGGTAGATAAGATTTTTAAACCAACGGGTTTCCTCACCCGGTTTCTCGATTCGGAAGAGAAAAAAATGGGGAGGGTGGGAAAGTTCGCGAAAGGAGGAATGAGCAAGAGAGGGGCTCAAAAGAGGTAGCGGATGAAGGGAATAAGCTAAACCGAAATAAAACGCTGCGGCCAAATCCGCCCATCGACCAGGGACGATTGCGCTCGTTGTCGCTGATATTGAGCGCCGGAGATAAATATCGGCCGTATGGCGTTGCGGCCAACAAGAGAGTCGCAGTAGAAGTAGAGCACAGTGCCAACGGGTTGGGAGGGAATTTTTCCTATACGCGTTATCGGGTCGCTTTAGATGGCCATTTTAAAACGTTTTTAAAACGGCGCTTTGCGCAGCGCGTTTTGACTTTGGCGATTAGGCGTTGTTGACTATTTCGAAACGCGAGCCCACGTCGGGGTGTTTGGTCACTTCGATTTGTACGGGGAAAGCGTTTTTCAGCTCGGGCATGTGGGTGACCACTATGACTTTGTCGAAGTCGCGGCTGATTTCTTGGATGGCTTCGATGAGGTGTTCTATACCCTGGCTGTCCTGAGTGCCGAACCCCTCGTCGATGATGAGGGTGCGCAGGCGCGTGCCGGCGCGCCGGGCCAGCACTTTGGAAAGGGCAATACGCAGGGCAAAGTTGGTGCGAAAGGCCTCGCCGCCCGAGTAGAGATGGTAGGAGCGCTCGCCGATCTCGTCGGCGATTTTAATATCGAGTGTTTCGCGGGTGCCGCCTTTTTTGAGGTCGCGCAGCGATTCTATGGCGATTTGGATGCGGTTGTCGGTGAGGCGGGCCAGAATGGCGTTGGCCTCCTCCTCTATCTCGGGCACGGCGTTTTCGATAATCAATGCCTGGATGCCGTCCTTGCCAAAAGCTTCGCTCAATTGTTGGTAGACCCATACCTCTTGTTCGCTGGAACGCATCTGCTCGTGCAGTTTATCCCTTTCCTCGCTCATTTCCAAACACTGATCGTAGCGGACCTGCAAAGACCCCTGTTGTTGCAGCAATTGGTCGCGTTCAGTGCGCAGTTGGGCGAGGCGCTCAGAGAGGGCGGTGAATTGCTCTTCCACTTTGGCGAGCATCTTGAACTCGTCC
Source organism: uncultured bacterium (assembly GCA_964012055.1). Lineage (GTDB taxonomy): Bacteria > Latescibacterota > UBA2968 > UBA8231 > UBA8231 > CAXGRO01. The sequence goes on along the minus strand of CAXGRO010000337.1, from coordinate 3,948 downwards.
TCAATTTGGGGTAGGGTTTTTCCTAGCGTTTCCAAAGCGTCCGCAATCTGGGTTAGTTCTGTGGCATTGCGGCTCAGCGTCTCTTGGGTGGCGTCGTGGCGTTGCTGGGCGGCGATGAGGCGTTCGCGCAGTGCCACGGCCGCCATCAATTCGGAGATCTGTTCGCTAACCTGTCGGTGCTCGGCGGCATCGTAGCCTAACTCTTGTAAGTGGCCCCTAACCTGCTCCAGTTCTTTGCGTTCCTCCTGAGCATAGAGGTCTTTCTCCAGATATTTGTGGGCCAACTCGTATTTCTCTACGGCTTCGGCCAAGGTGGCGTTGGTTTTCTCGGCTTGAACCTGGGCTTCTTGCAAGCGCGCGTACTCGGTTTCGGCGGCGGCGAGTTGGTGCAGCGATTCCCGCATTTCTTGGTGTTGACTTTCTTGGTAGCGCAAATCTTGCAGTTCAGCATCAATTTGCGCTAAGCGGGTGTGGTTTTCCTGTTCGTATTGTTTTTGGTCCAGCGTATCGATGAGTCTAGTACCTTGGTCTTGCAACCCGCTTAACTCGGTTTGGGTTTGGGCCAATTGGTTTTGTTGTGCCTGTTGGTCGGCCAATTCCCGTTGCAGCTTTTGCAAGGGGTGATCTAGTTTGTCGAGATTCTGGTAGCGCTGGCGCAAATCCTCCAGATCCCTTTCTAACTCCTGAGTCGTTTGGCGTTCCCGTTCGACCTGTTCTTCCCAATCTCGTTCCTGGCGCGCCAGTTCTTTGTCGAGTTGCTGCCGGTGATGCTCGTCGAGGAGGCTGCCGCATAAAGGACATTCGGCGTCGGTGGACTGGCGTAAAATGTGGACTTTTTCACGAGATTTTTCGCGTTCTGTTTCCAACTGGATAATTTGCTGGCCTTTTTGTTGCAACTGGGCGCGCAATTGACTGCCAGTGTCTTTCAGTTGGTCGCGCTCGGCCAGTTGCTCTTGCAGACCGGCGATCTCTCCTGCTATTTCGGCCAGGCGTTTTTCTACTTTGTCGTGCCCTTGCAAACGTTGTTCTAGCGTTGCGATTTGTTTGTCCAACGCGTCTTTTTGCGCTTGCAGACGCTGTTCTGCCAGATCGATTTGGTGTTCCACCTGGGCGCACTCGTGTTTGAGAGCTTCGTGGCGTATGCGCTGGCTTTCCAAGGCCTGTTCTTGTTGCCGCATTGCCTCATACAATTTAAAGCGGGCCTCGATAATCTCGGCCTTGTCCAATAGGTCGCGGTTACTTTGGAGTTGGTCTTCAATCGCTTGTTTCTGGGCTTCCCATTTGTGCAAGCGCTGTTCAACTTCGTGCCGCGCCTGCAGAATCTGGGCGTCCAATTGATTGGTTCGCGTTTCTATATTGCGGGCATCTTGCTCAGCCCGTTTCAATTGGCTCTCGCGCCCCGTGAGTTCTTGGTAAGTGGCGAAATCTTGTTGGATGGTTGCAGCCTGGGCAATAATCTCACTGTCTTTTTTCTGCTGGCCTTGCAGGTGTTCCTGTTCTTTTTCTAGCCGCTGCTGGCGCTCTTGCAGCTGTGTGCAATCGCGCTTGCTTTCGGCGAGCTGGCTTTCCAGTTGTTGGCGCCGGTGGCGCTGGTCGCGCAATTCTTCGAGAGTTTTTTCGTCCACTCCTAGTTGTTGGGTCCGCTCCTCCAATTGTGCCGTCAGTTTTCGCAACTCGTCGGCGTATTCTTCTTTGTGAGAAAGGACTTCGTCCAGCTCGTGTAGACGTTGTTGTTCTCGTTCAAAGTGTTGGGTTTTGTCCAACAAGCGTGTGCGAGCCATGGCCTGCAGTTGATCGTAGTGGGAAAGCCCAAGAATTTCTCCCAGAATTTGCTTGCGTTCGCGTGCACCCTTTTGAGTGAATTCGTCTGCCCGACCCTGCACGATAAAAGCGGAGTTGATAAAGGTATCGTAGTCCATCGACAGGAGTTGGTTGATGCGCTCCTGCGTTCGGGTTAGAGAAGACGATTCCGAGAGCGAGCGGTATTGGTCACTGGCCTCGTCAAAAATTTGCAGATCTAGCTGGGTGGTGTTGGAGCGGTTCCTCTTGCGAAAATTGCGGATGACGCGGAAGCGGTTGTCGTCGAGGTCAAAGCAAAATTCGACCTGCATCTCGCTGGTGCCCAGGCGCAGCAGGCCCTCGTCGGGTTTGCGCTCGCCGGCACTTTTGCGCGCTTCGCCCCACAGGGCGTAGGTGAGGCCGTCGAGCAGCGCCGACTTGCCGTGGCCGTTGGCCCCGCTCAGGCAGGCGACGCTGAATTGGGTGAAGTCGAGGGGGGCGCACCCGTCGCCGTAGCTGAGGAAGTTGCGCAGGGAGAGGGATATGGGAATCACGTCGCCTCCTCTTCGGGCTGCAACAGTTCGAGTTCTTTTTCGAGTTCTAGGGCGTAGCGGCGCAAGACGTCGCTGTGATCCTCCAAATCGGGGTTGTTTTCGATGTATTTGTCCAGTGCGTCGCGCAGACCCAGGTCTTCGGTGATGGTCGTTCTGCGCAAGCGTTCCGTTGGCGCCGCTTTGGGCAAGATGCCGGCGACGTGGAAGGCGGGGCGCAAGGCCTGGTGTACGCGTTCGAGGTCGACGCTGCTGATAAGGGCGGGTGGCAAGGTATAAATGACGCGCACTACCGCGCCTTTGATGGGGGCGGCGGCGATGGCGGCGAGGACGGGCTCGGTGGGATCTTCGCTCTCCGCCGCAATTTCAGCCTGGACGGTGACAAATGGTCTGGTCTCGGTTGGAATAAATTCGTGGAGCGTCTGGCGGCCGTCTCCGTTTTGCTCGATGGCAACGAGGGCAAAGCCTTTCTCGTCGCGCTCCTCGCCAAAGGTAATGCACTCGGGGCTGCCGGAGTAAATGACGGGTGGCGTTCCGTCGGGATTTAAGTTTTGGTATTTGTGTACGTGACCCAAGGCGACGTAGTCGAAGGCGGGGTGGGCCAGGGTGCTGGTGAGCAGGGTGGGGTCTTGGCCGACGACGGCGGTGCGTTCGGAACCGGAGTAGGTCGCTTCGGCGGCGGCAATATGGGCGGTGAGGACGGCGGGTAACTCGGGATCGAGTTGGCGGGCAAATTCTTCGATTTGCTGAGCGCAAATCTGGCCGATTTGCTCGTTGATCGCCTCTTGGTCTAGATCCTTGTAGTCGTCGTGGGCGCGCAGCAGATGGCGGGTGGGCCAGGGCAGGCCGGCGATTTGCAGCGGGCCACTGCGCGTATCGAGGCGCAGCAGTTCGGGCCGGCGGATGACATAGGTGTTGTCCAACTCGAGGGCTGCAAAAATGTCGACCGAAGTTGCTTTGCCAAAGGCCGCCGGCATGTCGTGATTGCCCACCACCATGACCAGGGGGATGCCGGTCTGTTGTAGGCGTCGCAATTGAGATGCGAATTCGCGCTGGTGGGTGGGATTGGGATCGCAAGTCTTGTAGGCGTCACCGGCAAAAAGCACTAGGTCTACTTCTTCTTCTATGGCCAAATCGAAAATAGCGCGCAAATTGGCGGTGAAATCCTGTACGCGAGTATGCAACCCGGTGGTCGGATCTATATGTCCGTAATTTTCAATGCCTAGATGGAGATCGGCGAAATGGATAAAGTGCAGTCCCATAGTGCCTATTTTTGCCGTACCGCAAATCGGGGAGAAAACGTGCAGGGGAGTGAGACTGTTAATATAAGAGTTTGGTAAAACCCTGTAAAAGGCCAAAGTGAAATTAATGCCGCAAAGAGATAGGCAACTTTATGAATTGGTGTAAGTTAGCATCTTGCATAAGATGCCTATTTTTGCTATATTGAAACGGATTGAGCAGCGGAAGCGATACATTAGTAGTTGGCGCTTCCGCTTTTTGTATGAGTTGTAAAAAACGCTTTTAGGAGAAGACCATGAGCGAGGTCTACTTATCGAGAGAAGGATACCAGAAACTCCAGGACGAACTCCAAGGGCTGAAGGGAACCGAGCGCCCCGTC
>CAXGRO010000336.1:0-6429 GCA_964012055.1 uncultured bacterium | reverse complement strand
ATTGAAATTTGCAACTTGTTGATAAATAATCACTTACGAATTTCAACCTTACAAAAATCCGCTCAAAATCGAAAAAGTGTCCACAGTATTGTTCATACCAACCCATAACCAAGGAACACATGCCCTATGATTTCGCGAGAACAAATCGCCGGCCAGCTCGACAACTGCCTTTTGGAAGCCCGCTTCGAACCCTGGCAGCAGCACTACCGCCGCGGCAAAGTGCGCGACATCTACCTGCTGCAAGACAAACGCATCCTCATCACCACCGACCGCCAGAGCGCCTTTGACCACGTCTTGGGGGCCATCCCGCTCAAAGGCCAGGTGCTCAATCGCATCGCCCAGCACTGGTTTGAAAAAACCGCCGATATCGCCCCCAACCAGGTACTGGACGTGCCCGACCCCAACGTCACCGTGGCCGAAGAGTTAGACATGTTCCCGGTGGAAATCGTCGTGCGCCGCTATCTCACCGGCAGCTCCGACACCGCCATTTGGACCCACTACAACAACGGCGTGCGCCAGTACTGCGGCATCGACCTGCCCGACGGCATGATAAAAAACCAGCCCTTTGACGAGGCCATCATCACCCCCACGACCAAAGACGACGAGCACGACGAGCTCATCTCGCCCACAGAAATTGTCGAGCGCGGCCTGGTCGATCAAAAGACCTGGGACGAAATATCCGAAATCGCCCTGGCCCTCTTCGCCCGCGGCACCGAGCTGGCCGCCGCCCAGGGCCTCATTTTGGTCGACACCAAATACGAGATGGGCCGCAACAGCGCCGGCCAGATAGCCATCGCCGACGAAATTCACACCCCCGATTCGTCGCGCTACTGGCTCAAAGACAGCTACGCCGAGCGCCACGCCCGCGGCGACGAGCCCGAGAGCCTCGACAAGGAATTTTTGCGCCTGTGGCTGCGCGAAAAAGGCATTTCCGACGACAACATCCCCGAGTTAGACGAGCAGATTCGCACCGAGGTGGCCGAGCGCTACATCGACCTCTTTGAGCGCGTCACCGGCGAGTCCTTTGCCACCGAGCTGGACACCACTCCCGTGCTCGAACGCATCGAGCGCAACATCGCCTCGTATTTCTAAGCCATGCTCAAGAGCCTGATAGGCACGCTGTTAATTTTTCGCCTGGAGCTGCGCCAGTTGCCGTTGGATCCCCAGTGGATGCTGACGCTCTGGCGCCAGTCTCCGGCTATCGAAATCGTCCTCGAACAAGGCAGCGAACACCGCCAGCAGCGCCGTCAATTGCTGCAAAAATTAGACGAGGTCTACCCCTTCTAATGCTGCACCGCCAATTGCGCAACGCCCTGGAGGAAATTTTCGGCGTTGCTTTCATAGAACAGGCCCTGCTGGAAACCGACCGCGCCCAAACCGTCATCTACCAGCGCCAGGAAGATTTTAAAAAAGCCGTATTGGGTTTTCAGCGCCTCAACTACCGCGACGAACACCAACGCTACGTCACCACCATGGAAGACGACCTGGCCATCGCCCTGATTTGCGCCCTGCTCGACGGCGAAACTAACGAATTGATTTCCGAACTCGGGCTCAGTTATATATAGCGTTTATCTACTGAGGTTGGAGTTATCGCTAGCTTGGGGTGCCAGAGGATGGGGGTGTTCCCGGAGGCGGTTTAGTACCTGTCTGAGGCCGCCCACTAAAGAATCTGCACCAACCACACCGCCCCCACGCCCGTTCAACCGCCAGCGCCCTCTTGACCGAAGGCCGTCGCCCACCGACCCGCCTAGTCCACGCCCTCCACCCACCATAACGCAGCCTCACTCCTCCCCCCCAGTCCCCACCTCAAGGCCCCAGGCGGCCGAGTCTACTAAAACGCCGCAGGGATGTCCCCACGCCCCACCGCTCTACCTCCAGCCCACCCCCTTTCCCCGGAACCCATTCCCCACTCCGCCGTTCTACCTAAGTACGCACAGTCAGCCCCACCCGCCGACTGTCAATAATCACTCAACTGATTGTTAAAAATGGACTAAAGCTCTTGAATAAATCTCTAAAAAAACCCGCCCCACCCCCCGTCCCCGAATCCATCGACGCCTATTGGAATAACATCCGCCGCTACCGCCCCCTGCCCCGCCAGCGCGAAGCCGAATTAGTCCGCGCCTCGCGCAGCGGCGACGAAGCCGCCATGCACCAACTCGTCACCGCCAACCTGCGCTTTGTCGTCAGCGTCGCCAAAGACTACACCGGCTACGGCCTCAGTCTCATCGAACTCATCTCCGAAGGCAATATAGGCCTTATGGAAGCCGTCAAACGCTTTGACGAAACCCGCGGCTTTAAATTTATCACCTACGCCGTGTGGTGGATCCGCCAGGCCATCCTCAAAGCCATCGCCGAACAAAGCAAAGCCGTGCGACCGCCGATGAGCCAAATCAACGATCTGCAGAAAGTAGACAAACAAACCAACGCCCTAACCCAGGAACTGGGCCGTGTTGCCACCCTGGAAGAACTGGCGGAAAAAGCCCAAATCAGCCTCGAGCGCACCCGCAACGCCCTCGAAGTAGGGCAGCGCGACACCTCTTTTGACGCCCCCCTGCAAGAAGACGCCGCCGAAAACACCCTCCTGGCCCTCTACGCCGCCGAAGACAACCTCGAGGCAGAACTCGACGACAACGCCCTGCACCAGGCTATCGGCAGCTGCCTGGATGTGCTCGACGAGCGCGAACACCGCATCGTCTGCGCCTATTTTGGCCTCGAGGAACGCGCCCCCATGACCCTCGAAGAAATCGGCACCACCCTGGGGTTAACCCGCGAAAGAGTGCGGCAATTGCGCGACCGTGCCCTGCAAAAAATACGCGCCCAATGCGGCGATACCCTGGTGGAATTCTCGCGCAACTAAAATGCCCGCCCCGCCGCCGCCGGCCAATTTGTTAAACCCCTTGATAAGTCTGACAAATGCCTTTACTTTACGTGGGTAACTTTATCGCTGCTATCCTTTTATGTACTCCTGGGCTCGTTGCCAGCCCATTTGACCGTACAGATTCACACGTGCGCTACAATCTGACCGATTTGCATACCCACTCCTTTTGTTCCGACGGCCTGCGCACGCCCGCCCAGGCCGTCGAAGAAGGCCACGAAGCCCACCTCCAGGCGCTGAGCTTAACCGACCACGACACGGTTGAGGGCATAGACGAAGCCATGGAAGCCGGCGAGAAGTGGGATTTGGAAATTATCCCCGGCACCGAATTGAGCGCCCACGTCAAAGAACGCGAAGTCCACATTTTGGCCTACTGCCTCGAGTGGAAAAACCCCGAATTGACCCAGCACCTCGACCTATTGCGCACCCAGCGCCACGAACGCGGTGTCGCCATCGTCGAATTGCTCAACAATTTGGGCGTAGAACTCACCATCGATGAAGTGCTCCAAGAAGCCAGTGGCGGCTCTTTGGGGCGGCCCCACATCGCCGCCGCCATGATCAGCCGTGGCGTCGTCACCAGCAAAGACGAGGCCTTTGAGCGCTACCTGGGCGACCGCTCCCCCGCTTTTTCGCCCAAACCCTACCACTCGGCCGAAGACGTCATCGACCTGGTCCACCGGGTTGGCGGCGTCGCCGTTTTGGCCCACCCCGGCACCAGCCTGCCCGAAGCCATCATCCTGCAATTGGTCGACGCCGGCCTCGACGGCCTCGAAGTATTCCACCCGGCGCACCAGGCGCCGCAAATCGAATACTACACCCAATTGACGGCGCAGCACAATTTATTGCAGTCGGGCGGCTCCGACAGCCACGGCGGCCCCGAAGGCGTGCGCATTGGCGACTACGGCATTGGCTACGAAGCCATCGACGCCATGCGCCAGCGCTCGGCCAATTACAGCTGATCAACCGTGCCTTCGACGCGACGAGTTTGGAATAGACCCCATTGACGCACCCTGCCGATTTTTCCCGCCGTACTTTTATTTCTTTTTTGCTCCTGTGCTGGCTGCTCGCCGCACCCCTGGCCGCCGCCTCGTTTGCCACCTTCCAGGAAGACGACGAACTCGGCCCGCTGCCCGGCCTCATCGGCGCCGACATCAGCGACCTGAGTTGGAGCGGCAAATACCTGTGGGTCACCACCGACGAAGGCATCGCGCGCCTGGACCCCTTCCAGTCCGACGGCCTCGACGAAGCGGGCTGGATAACTTTTACCGAAGAAAACGGCATCGGCCGCGGTTTCCTCAGCGCCCTCGACTCGGTCGGCGACACCGTGTGGGTCGCCTCGCTGGTCGACACTACGGCAGGCAATAGCAAACAAGCCGGCACCGGCTTGAGCTTTTCCGTCAACGCCGGTTCTACCTGGGTCCACATTCCCAACGAGACTATTTTTGATGTAAGCAATCCAGATTTTATCGGCGGCCCCACCACTCCTGTCGACAACCCCTGCTTCGGCCTGGCTATCGACGGCGAAACCATCTGGGCCACCTTCTTCTCCGGCGGCTCGGTGCGCTCGCGCGACGCCGGCCGTACCTGGGAGCGCGTTTTGCCCGATGGCGCCGAAGACATCATCTACTTTTTGGCCGGCGAGACCTTCCTGCGCCACCGCACCTTCGCGGCCGAAGCCTACAACGACACCGTGTGGATCGGCACCGCCGGCGGTATCGGCAGGAGCTTTGATGGCGGCGCCACCTGGGAGTTCAACAGCGCCCAATTGGGCGCCGACAATTTGCCCCTGCCCAACCGCATTGCCGCCAATTGGGTCCTGGGCATCCGCCGCCAACTATTGCCCGACGGCGCCTCCGTGGTGTGGGCCGGGGCGCGCTCCACCGAGGCCGCCGACTTTGCCCAAACCAGTGCTATCAGCCGCACTCGCGACGCCGGCCAAACCTGGCAGTCCTCCGGCCCCACCTTTGCCTGGGATTTCGGCTTTTCCACCAATAAAGTGTGGGCCGCCACCAGCGACGGGCTCTTTGCCAGCCCCGACCAGGGCGAAACCTGGGAAGAGACAATTGTTGAAGACCCCTTCCTGCGCGACCGCCTGCGCGGCATTTTTGCCGGCGCCGTGGCCCTGGGCGACACCATCTGGGTAGGCGCCGAAAATGGCCTGGGGCGCTCCACCGACGAGGGCGAAACCTGGCGCATCATCACCTTTCCGGTGCAGCCGCTCTCCGTCGACAGCGGCGAATTTGTCGGCGGCAGCAGCCTGGTCGACAGCGTCCGTACCTACGCCGCGCCCACGCCCTTTTCGCCCAACCAGGACGAAAGTGCGCGCATCGTCTACAGCCTGGGCGCCAACCACGACGTCACCATCGAAATTTACGACTTCGCCAGCCGCCGCATCCACACCCTGCTGCAGTCGGCGCCGCGCCTGGCCGGGCAGGTCCACGGCGAAACCTGGGACGGCCGCGACGCCGACGGCGACCCGGTGGCCAACGGCGTCTACTTCTACCGCATCGAACTATCTTCCGGCCGCGAAGTCTTTGGCAAAATAGTGGTATTGGATTGAAAATAATATTCCACATCTGCGCCGCCCTCGCCCTAATGGCCCCCGCCGCCCGCGCCGCCGCCCTGGCCGGCGCCTTTTTGGAAAACGGCCTGGGGCCGCGCGGCGTGGGCATGGGCAGCGCCTACACCGCCGTGGTCGACGACGCCTCGGCGCCTTATTGGAACCCGGCCGGCCTGGTGCACGGCAAGGGCAAGGATCTGCTCGTCGGCATCCAGCCCATGTCGCTGGACCGCCGCCAGAACAGCCTTTCCCTGCGCCTCAACGTGCGCGGCGAACTGGGCCTGGGCTTTACCTGGCTGCACGCCGGCGTCGACGACATCATCGGCCGCACCAGCGACGGCCGTCCCACCGGCAGTATCGACGACTCGGCCAACGCCCTCTACTTTGCCGTCAGCCGCGCCCTGGGCCGCCGTGCCGCCCTGGGGCTGGCACTAAAAACCATGAACCACCAGATCAAAACACCCGGCAGCGGCACCGCCGAAGGCAAGGGCAGCGGCTTTGACCTGGGCCTACAATATTATCTCAACAACAAAACCACCCTGGCCTTTGTCGTGCGCAATTTCAACGCCGCGCTCGACTGGAAAGTGCAGCGCAGCGCCGACCAGAGCAGCACCACCGAAGACGCCCTGCCCCTGGCCATCGGCCTGGGCCTGGCCCACCGCCCCTTTGCAGCCCTGCAAGTGGCGCTAGATCTCTACAACAACGGGGTCGACCGCTACGCCCACCTGGGGGCCGAATGGCAGCTCAGCCCCCTGCTTTTGACCCGCGCCGGCCTGCACCGCATCGGCGGCGCCGACAGCGGCCTGGGGCTGCCCACCGCCGGCCTCACCTTGCGACCCATGCGCCGCAAAACCGTGCAATTCCACTACACCTATTCCTCCGATCCCCTCGACGGCGGCCGCACCAGCGTCGGCCTCACCGTGGCCCTGTGATCATGCCCGCCAAACACTTCTACCTAGTCGCTCTAGCCCTCTTTCTGGCCCAGCCCCTCGCC
>CAXGRO010000335.1:0-6455 GCA_964012055.1 uncultured bacterium | reverse complement strand
AGCCCTGGGCTTTATTGACGGCGATGCGCGCCAGCCACGGTGCAAATTTGCCCAGATCTCGCAAATTGCCCAGATCTTCGTAGGCCTTGCAGAACGCGTCCTGAACCAGGTCTTCGACTTCGTCGAGCCGGCGTACCTTGTGCAAAATTATGCCGTGGACTAGGCCGCTGTAGCGCTCCACCAAATCTCCAAAAGCGTCGCGGTCGCCCGCTAGCGTCCTCTTGACCAATTCTCTATCCGAATTTGCCATAAAGTCCCTCCCTGTGGAGAGCGTTTAATGCTGTATTATTAGATGCTTCAAGGAAGAAAAAGTCCCACAAAGAGAAAAAAGCCAACTGTCGCGTGACAGTTGGCTTTTTTCTCTTTGTGACTCAGCTAATTACTGACAGATCTTCAACCTATTCAAAGCTCGTAGCAGCGCCGCCTGGGCACGCGCCGTATCGACCTCCGCTTCCCTCCTGCAATCTAGACGTTCCTGGGCGCGCTCCTGCGCCGCCCGGGCGCGCTCGGCATCAATCTCCTCGGCAAATTCCGCCGTTTCGGCCAGCACCGTGACCTGTTCGCGGCCCACTTCGGCAAAACCGCCGCTGACCGCCATTCTGTGCTCGTCGCCGCCCTCGGCAACAAAGCGCAGCAAGCCTATTTGCAAGCTGGCCAGCAGGGGCTGGTGGCCGGCCAACACGCCAAAACTGCCCTCGCTACCGGGCGCTTGCACGCTGTCGACCTGGTCCGAATAGACCGTTTTTGCGGGGGTGACGATTTCGAGCTTAAACGCGGGCATGGTTTAGAGGTCCTTGGCTTTCTCCAGCGCCTGTTCGATGCCGCCGATCAGATAGAAGGCCTGCTCAGGCACGTCGTCGTATTCACCGTCGACCAGACCTTTAAAGCCGCGCACCGTGTCTTCAATTTTGACGTACTCGCCCGGAATGCCGGTAAAAGCCTCGGCCACAGTAAAAGGCTGGGTGAGGAAGAACTGAATTTTGCGGGCGCGGGCCACCACCAGCTTGTCTTCGTCCGACAGTTCGTCGATGCCCAAGATAGCGATGATTTCGCGCAGGTCGCGGTAGCGCTGCAACACCTCCTGAACGCGCTGTGCCACCTGGTAGTGCTCGTTGCCCACCACGCGCGGATCGAGGATACGCGAGCTGGAAGCCAGCGGGTCAACCGCCGGGTAGAGCCCCTGGTCTGCCATCGAGCGCTCCAGCACAATACGGCCGTCGAGGTGAGCAAAGGCCGAAACCACGCCCGGGTCGGTGTAGTCGTCGGCCGGCACGTAGATGGCCTGCACAGACGTGATGGAGCCGTTTTTGGTGGTGGTGATGCGCTCTTGCAACGCGCCCATTTCGGTGGCCAGCGTCGGCTGGTAGCCCACCGCCGAAGGCATGCGTCCCAAAAGGGCCGAGACCTCGGCGCCGGCCAGAATAAAACGGAAGATATTGTCGACGAAAAACAGGACGTCCTGGCCGGCCTCGTCGCGAAAATGTTCAGCCATAGTCAGCCCGGTGAGGGCGATGCGCTGACGTGCCCCCGGCGGCTCGTTCATCTGGCCAAAAACCATGGCCGTTTTGTCGAGCACGTTGGCTTCGATCAATTCTTCCAAGAGGTCGTTGCCCTCGCGCGTGCGCTCGCCGACGCCGGCGAACACCGAATAACCGCCGTGGCCCGAGGCCACGTTGTTGATCAGTTCCTTGAGCACCACCGTCTTGCCGACGCCGGCGCCGCCGAACAGCCCCAGTTTGCCGCCGCGTGCGAAGGGGCAAATGAGGTCGAGCACCTTCAGACCGGTCTCCAGCATCTCGTCGGAGGTCACCTGATCCTGGAGGTCGGGGGCGGCGCGGTGCAGCGGCATGCGCGGCACGTCGTCGCCCACGCGCTCCTTGCCGTCGATCGGCTCGCCGATGACGTTGAAAAGGCGGCCCAGCACTTGCTCGCCCACCGGAATCATGATGGGGGCGCCGCTGTCCACCACCCGGGCGCCGCGGGTCAAACCGTCAGTCGAGTCCATGGCGACGCAGCGCACCAGGCTCTCGCCCAGGTGTTGCTGCACCTCCAAAACCAGGCGCTCGTCGCCCGGCCGGTCTTCCTCCACCACCTCGAGTGCGTTGTAAATAGGCGGCAATTCTTCGCCGGCGAAGTCCACGTCTATGACGACGCCGATGATTTCTTTGACCCTTCCTTCTTTCATTTCCTACCTCGCGTAATTAAATCTCGTTAGGCCACGGCTTCGGCACCGCCGATGATGTCCATCAATTCGAGGGTGATGGAAGCCTGCCGCTCCTTATTCATTTCTCTGGTGAGTTCTTCGATCATGTCGCCGGCGTTCTTGGTGGCGTTGTCCATCGCCGTCATCTGGGCAGCAAAAAAACCCGCGTTCGATTCGAGCAGGGCGCGCCACACCTGGAAATTCACCTGGCGCGGCACCAGCGTTTCGAGCAAGGCCTCGGGCGACGGCTCAAAGGTGTAATCGGCCGCACCGCCTTCCTCCTCACCCTCCTGGGGCACGATGGGCAGCAATTGCTGCACGGTGGGCACCTGCGAGCCGACCGAAATAAACTCGCTGTAAGCCAGCACCACGCGATCCATATCGCCGGCGATAAAACTGCGCGTCAAGCCCTGGGCAATGTCTATGGCGCTGGCAAATTCGAGCTGGCGAAAGACGTCGGCGTGGTGCTGGGCGATTTCGTAGTCGCGGTTGGCGAAAAAATCGCGGCCCTTGCGACCGACGGTGACCAGCTCCACCTGGCTGTCGCCGTACTGCCCCAGCTCGTTTTGCACCAGGCGACAAACATTGGCGTTAAAGGCGCCGCACAGGCCGCGGTCGGAAGTGACGGCCACCACAGCCACCCGCTCGGCCGGGCGCTCCTGGAAGAGCGGCTGCTCGCCGGTGTCGACGCTCTGGTGCAATTGCCGCAGCACGCGGTCGAGTTGCTGGGCGTAAGGGCGCGCCGCTTCAATAGCTTCCTGAGCGCGGCGCATTTTGGCCGCCGCCACCATCTGCATGGCGTTGGTGACGCGCTGTATATTGGTAATGCTGGCGACGCGGGTTCTGAGTTCGCGTAAAGTAGCCACCGCTTAATCCCCTATCTCTTAACCCTCGGAAGGACGGAAACTGCCCTTGAACTCGTCAATGGCGGCACTGAGTTTTTCGGCCGCTTCGTCACTCAACTCGCGGCTGTCGTAAATTTCTTTCATCAACTCGGCCTGATTCTCGCGCATATAGACGAGCAACTCTTCCTCAAACCGCAGTATGTCGGCGGTTGGCAAATCGAGTAAGTGGTCGACCATCGACAGCGACACCGTCAAAGCTTCCAGCGACAACGGGCTATACTGGCCCTGCTTGAGAATTTCCATCAGCTTCTCGCCACGGTTGAGCAAATTGCGGGTGGCCTGGTCGAGGTCGGAGGTGCCGAATTGGGCAAAGGCCTTCACCTCGTTGTAGCGCGAAATATCGCCCTTGATCGTCTTGGCCACCGACTTCATCGCCTTGGTCTGGGCGTCTGACCCCACGCGCGACACCGAAGCGCCCACGTCCATAGCCGGCCTATTGCCCGAGTAAAACAACTCGGGTTTGAGCAATATCTGGCCGTCGGTAATAGAAATGACGTTGGTGGGCACAAAGGTCGATACGTCGCCTTCGAGGATCTCGATGATCGGCAGGGCGGTGAGCGAGCCAGCACCTTTGTCATCACTCATCTTGGCAGCGCGTTCGAGCAAGCGCGAGTGCAGATAGAACACGTCGCCCGGATAGGCCTCGCGGCCCGGCGGGCGGCGCAACACCAGCGACATCTCGCGATAGGCCCAGGCCTGCTTGGACAGATCGTCGTAGATGATCAGGGCGTGCTCGCCCTTGTCGCGAAAATACTCGCCCATCGAAGCGCCGGCGTAGGGTGCCAAAAACTGCAGCGGCGCCGGATCCGAGGCAGTGGCCGAAATCACGATAGTGTATTCGAGAGCGCCGTTGGCCTCCAACTCGGCCACCACCTTGGCTACAGTGGAAGCCTTCTGGCCGATGGCCACATAGACGCACTTGACGTCCTGGTCTTTCTGGTTAATGATCGTATCGATGGCAATGGCCGTCTTGCCGGTCTGGCGGTCGCCAATGATCAACTCGCGCTGACCGCGGCCGATGGGCACGGTGGAGTCGATAACTTTAATGCCCGTCTGCAGCGCCTCTTTGACCGGCTGGCGGTCGATGACGCCGGGCGCCTTGCGCTCGATGGGCAATGATTGGCTGGCGTCAACGTCGCCGCGCCCGTCAATGGGTATGCCCAGCGGGTTGACCACCCGACCGAGCAAAGCCTCGCCCACTGGGACCTCGACAATGCGGCCGGTGCGCTTGACCTGGTCGCCCTCGTTGATCAGCGTGTCCTCGCCAAAGAGCACGCAGCCGACGTTGTCCTCTTCGAGGTTGAGCGCCATGCCCATGATGTTGTGGGGAAATTCCACCAACTCGGTAGCGCGCACGTTGCTCAAGCCGTGCACCCGGGCGATGCCGTCACCCACGTAGAGCACAGTACCGGCTTCGTAGACGTCTACTTCTTTTTCGTAGCCCAGCAGTTGTTGTTTGAGTATTTGCGATATCTCGTCGGGCTGGACCATCGCTTCGGTTGTCATGGTATCTTCCTTGCTTAAAGTGCCGACCTCAGGCGCCGCTCAATTGCCGCCGCAGCCGCTGCAGGTGGGCGTTGAGACTGCCGTCGAACACGGTGTCGCCCACGCGCGCGATTATGCCGCCCTTGAGACTGGTATCAACCTGGGTCTGCAAGCGCACCTGCCGCCCCGTATAATCTTCAAGGCGCTGGTGCAATTGTTGTTCTTGTTCGTCAGTCAGCGCCACCGCCGTGCGCACCTCGGCGGTGACCAGGCCCGCCTGTTCGTCGGCCAATTCGATGAAAGCGTGCAGAATATCGGGTAGCAAAGCGACGCGCCGGCGATCGGCCACCAGCAGCAGAAAGTTGAGCGTCAACTGCTCCACTTTGCCGCCGAACACACTTTGCAGCACGTTGTGCAAGGTCTGCGGATCGAGCAGGCGATTGCCCAGCGCTGCGGTCAATTCCGCCGACTGATCCAACGTCGCCTTTATTCCTTCCACGTCGCGGCGCACGGCGGCGTCACTCTGCCCCTCCTGCGCCGCTTCCAATAGGGTTGCGGCGTAGCGCCGCACTACCTCGGGAGCTTTCATGCGAGTTTTTCCCAACCGACCTTGCGGGCCGGATCAGTTTCCATTGGCCGATGAGCGGGGAATGGCGGCGATTAAATCGTCGACCAGTTTGCGATTGCGTTCGTCGTCTAGGTTAGACTCGATAATGGCCCCGGCGGCTTGCACCGCCAAATCGGCCACCTGGCGGCGCAACTCGTCGATGGCGGCACTCTTTTCGCTTTCGATACTTCGCCGTGCCTGTTCGAGCGTCTGTTGGGCCTCGGCCCGCGCTTTTTCGACGATTTCCTGTTGCGTCTTCTCCGCCGCCTCGCGCGCCTGCAGCACAATGCTGCGCCCCTCGGCCTCGGCCTCGCCGAGCTTCTGCTGGTGCTCTTGCAGCGCGGCCTGGGCTTCGTCGCGCGCCTTTTCGGCGCTTTCTAGGGCGTCGGCGATGCGCTTCTCGCGCTCATCCAAGGCAGACAACAAGGTGGGCCACACTGCGACTTTTAGAACGATCAGCACCACTAGGAAGGTGATGATCGTCCAGATAATGGTCCCCAAATGAGGATCTAACATGGTCCGACCTCTTCAGATGACCGTTTTATTTGGTAAAGATGATCGCGGCGCAGAGCACCTCAGCCAGCAGGGCAACACCTTCGATTAGAGCGGCGGCGATGATCATATTGGTGCGAATATCGCCCACAGCTTCGGGTTGGCGGGCAATGCCCTCCATGGCCGAACCGGCCAAACGACCAATGCCGATACCAGCAGCTATGGCACCCAGCCCGGCTCCGATCGCAGCTCCTAAATAAGCCCATTCCATTTCGTTTGATCCCTCCTTGTGAAGTTGTACCCCGCTAGTGATCTGGATGCGCCGCCATGCTGATAAAGAGCGCAGAAAGCAGGGTAAAAATGAAAGCTTGTACAGTGCTGATAAAAATTTCGAGTAGATAGATCGCCACGGCAAAAGCCACCGAGAACGGCGCTATCAGATAACTTTTGAGCATAATGATAAGGCCCAGAAAGACCAGAATGACCACGTGCCCGGCCAGCATATTGGCAAAGAGACGGATGCACAGGGCAAAGGGCTTGGCCAGCAGGCTGACCAGTTCGACCGGTATCATGATCGGCATCAACCACCAGGGAATACCGCCGGGCACCAGGCTCTTGCAATAACCAATGAGCCCGTTGTTGGCAATGCCCGCCGCCTGGGTCAATATGAACGTGCAAAGCGCCAGACCGGCAGTGACGCTGATATTGCCGGTGGCCGTGGCACTATAGGGAATGAGGCCCAGTAAATTGCAAAACAAAATGA
>CAXGRO010000334.1:0-6497 GCA_964012055.1 uncultured bacterium | reverse complement strand
AAACACGCCCCGCCCGATCAGGTCAACCCGTTGCGCGAGCTCGTCCTCGACGTGTCGCGCTCCAGCGTCAGTCCCGAGGTCAGCAACCGGGCGGCGCAGCGCGCGGATTTTTCTGTACCCTACGAAAATTCTGTCGAGCTGCGCATCTTTGTCGACCGCAGCGTCGTCGAGGTCATTGCCGACCGCCGTCATTACCTCGGCAAGCGCATCTACCCGGCGCGCCCCGATAGTGTGGGCGTGCAGGCCTACAGCTGCGGCGGCAGCGCGACGCTGAAATCGTTTGACGCCTGGCGCCTGGATGCCATCTGGCCCTAGATAGGAAGGAACGCATGCACATTCACGACGTAATGAGTTGGAATGAATTTGACGACGAGCTGCTCAGTTTTTATCGCGCCATCAGCGTCGACGTGATCCAGCTCGACCTGCGCACCGGCGGCAAGAGCGAGGCTGAACAAATGGTGCGCCAGGGTCGCGACAGCACCGAGCTGTTTGAAAAAGCGCGGGAAAAGGTCGAATCCCACGGTTTAAAACTGCACACCGTCTTCATGTCGGTGTGGGATGAGATCACCCTGGCGCAAGCCGACCGGGACGAAAAACTCGACATCTGGGTGTGCCTGACCGAGTGCCTGGGCAAGGCGGGCATACCGACACTGGGGTGGAACTTTAAACCCAGGGGCAATTTTCGCACGACGTCAGACATTGGCCGCGGCGGCGTGTCTTACAGCACCTTTGACTTCGCCGAATTTGACAAGAACCGACCCGCGCCGCACGAGCCGTTGCTTTCCGAAGCGGAGATGTGGGAGAACATGGAGACCTTTCTCAAGGTGGCCGTGCCCGCCGCTGAAAAAGCCGGGGTGCGTCTGGCACTGCACCCGGACGACCCGCCGATCCCCGAGCCTTTGGGCGGCGTGGCGCAGATCTGTTCTACCCTGGAGCAATTTCGCCGTATCTTCGATACGGTACCCAGCGCCTACCACGGCATGCTCTTTTGCCAGGGATGTATGACCGAATTGCTGGGGCCCGAGCGCATTTACGATGCCATCGCCGAAATGGCTTCAAAAAACAAAATTGCCTGGGTCCATTTTCGCAACGTCAAAGGCCAATTGCCCCGCTTTACCGAAGTGTTTCACGACGAGGGCGAAGTGGACATGCGCCGGGCCATGGAGGTGTATAAGGACAACGGATTTAACGGGCCCTACGGCATGGACCACACGCCTACCTTTCCGCAGAAGCGGGCAGGGTGGGCCGGCAAAGCCTATGCCAACGGGTATATTCGCGCCTTGATTCAGACGGTGTACGGGTGAGTTAGAACTTCCACTGCAGCGCTGCGTAGACGACGTTGGCCCCCCACAGGGTGGCGCCCGGCCCGCGCACCACATCGATGCGTTCGACGTCTTCCAGCATCACGTCCAGCACTTCCCAAAAGACGCTGGCAAAGAGCGGCGAATAGACGTGGCGGCCGTCGACTATGACCAGCAGTTTATTGACAAAGTGGTGGGCAAAACCGCGCGCCGACACCGCCCACTTATTGGCGTCGATGCTGGCCACCTGCATGCCGGGCACCAGGCGCAGGGCGTCGGGCAGGTTGGTGGCGCCGGCGGTCTCAAAGAGTTTAAAATCGGTGCGCGAGGTCAGCGAGACTTCGATGTCGATCAGCTCTTCCAGGCTCATGGATATCAGGTCTAATTGGGTTTCTTGGGCGCTGGCGGGGCGGCACAGGAGCGCGGCGACAAAGATCGGGAGGATGTGGTGTCGGAGGGACTTCACGGGCATCAATATAAATAAGATTTGATGCAATATTCATTTCCGCCAATATCCTTTCGCGGCGCAAGTCTGGTGGGAAATGGACCGAGTTTGCCGGGCAGGTCAAAAAACCTATTTTGGGGGGACGAATTAGCGGATTAGACCTTTTTAAAGAAAGGATGAGGAGGTTATGAGATTGGCATTTTATACCTATAGTTATACCGACCGTTTGGAGATGTCAATTGAGCCGGCGTTGGAGAAGATTGCCGCCACCGGCTACGACAGCATTGACATATCGGGGACGCACGGCGCTTCGGCCGACCCGCGCTCGGTGACGCCGCAATTGCGCCAGCTGACGTGCCAGACGGCGGAGCGGTTGGGCTTAAAGATAGAGGCGATTATCACGCACGGGACGCTGACGGATTCGCTCTTTGGCGAAGAGCCGCTCGACCTCAAGGGGTCGGTGGATCTGGCGGTGGACGTGGGGGCGCCGCTGGTGGTGTTCCACATGGGCGGCCCCACCGACGACGCGGCGCGGCGGCAGGAGGCGTGGAAGCGGGTGGTGGATTACGTCGGCGAGGCGCTCGACTACGCGGCGCCGCACTGGGTGAAGCTGGCGGTGGACGGGGTGTGGAAGGACTGGATTGTCGACACACCCGAATCCTTTCTGCAACTGCACGAAGAGATCGGCAGCCCTTTCTTCGGGGTGAATTTTGATCCGTGTTATTTGACGCTGATGGGGTTGGACCCGGTGGAGGTGGCGCGGTTGTGGAAAGGGCGCATAGTGCACGGGCATCTGAAAGACCACGCGGGAAGTGATCCCGACTTGGAGCATCGGATTCCGGGGCAAGGGGAGATGCAGTACCGGCGCGTGGTGCGGGCGCTGGAGGAGATTGGTTTTGGCGAAGCCATCGCCGTTGAGACGTTTACCAATATGGACTTTGACGAGGCGTGTGAAGTGGGGTATGCGAGCATGGCGGGGGCTATGGGCAGGACATAGTGAAGGGGTGTAGGCGCCGCGTCCCTATTCGATCGACTGGCTCATCTTGTCGGTGTAATAGCGGACCTTGGGTGCTATGGCGCGAGCCAGGGCGGTGAATTCTTTAGGGCTCAGGAGTGGGTTGTCGAGGAAGTCGGCGGGCAAAAAGGCGCTGGCGCTGCGCAGGTCGTTGTCTTCAAAGGCCTGCGCCAGGGGGTGATGCGGCCGCTTGGGAAAGGGGTGGAGGAACTGGCCGATGACGTCGGCGATACCGATGAGCACGGTGAAGGTGTCGTCTATCTCTTCATTGTCTTGCAACGGTAGTATGACTGCAGTGCCCGGTTGTTTTTCGTGGCCGATGCCGTGACTGCCAACGCGGTATTGCCCCGGCGGCAGTTGGGCGATAAAATGTCCGTTCTGATCGGTCTCCAGGCGCAAGCGGGTGTGTGGATTCGAGGTAGAGTGCACATCGACTCTGGCCAGGGATATGCTCTGGTCCGAATCTTGCCAGAGCAATTTCCCGCGCAGCGTTACCAGTTCGTCTGGGTCGGACACCAGCAATACATCGCCGCGGCTGTTGGGGTTGCCGCCTTTGCCGCCGTCTTTGCCCCAGGTGAGGAATGCGCAGGAACCGTCCTCGTCGCAGTCCCAGATGGCCACTTCCAATTCGAGCACCATGCCGGGTGCGATTTGCCCCTGGTTTTGACTGATTTTATTGAGGTCTAGGCGCCATTCGTAGTAGTGTTTTCCCGGCAGGCGCCGGGTAGCGACCTCGACGTCTGTGAGCGTGCCTCGGCCAAAGAGGTTGGGGGTGTCTCCCCACATTACATATTGGTGGACTTTCTTGCCCCAGTTCAATTGTTGTGCAAAGCGGTTGTGTTGGACATTAATGAAGATGTCGCAGCCGTCCTGGGTGGGTAAATACAGGTCTTCTTTTCGGGTGTTGATTACGGTGGATTCGTCGCCCACTTCAATGGCGACGTAGAGGGCGTTGGCGGCGGCGTTGTAGGCCAGGCGAAAGGCACCCCGGTAATCCTCGGGGCCGCTCAAGTCGTCCATGGTGTAGAGCAGGTCGATGGGGTAGTGGGGCAAGTTGGCAGGCCAGTCGGAGAACTCGCCGTCGACGACGATATTTTCTGCCGGCGCGGCGCGGGCAAAACTGCCGTTGTGGGCCCGTACCGGCAAGGCGGTGGCCAGCAGCAGTGGGGCGACGGCGGCCAGACGGCGGACGAAGTGAGAAATTTTCATCGACTGTGATCTCGGTTCAGGAGATGCCTTGCGTGTTGTAATCCATGGCGAACCCCACTAATAGAATGAAATTGACGACGATCCACAAGAAGGCGATGGAAAGGGGTTTACACCAGTCCAATAATTTTTGGCGGGGGCTCTTTGCAATTGCTTTGCCGGTGACGAGGTCGATTGCGCTGCGTGCCATGATATCTCTCCCTGGTTGAAGAATGTGTTGCTTGTTGAACAGGGTATTGCAAGCGGCGTGCCAATGCAGTGATTTATTTTACTCATACTGGTAAGCAATACTGTGGACACTTTTTGTAAACCATTGATAAATAACGGTTTAGGAAAATAGGTATTGAAGTTTTTAACTTGTTGATAAATAATCACTTACGAATTTCAACCTTACAAAAATCCGCTCAAAATCGAAAAAGTGTCCACAGTATTGGTACAAAGATTGTACAGTGCACAAAAAGGTAGAAAGTCGTGCCAATCTCTCGTTGCTGAACGGGCATCGGGTGGCGGCGATCCGCAGATCAATCGGCGTGGCGCTGGTTGATGGCCACAGCTTCTGGAAAGTGCGAGGTGAGGTGGTCGAGTACGGCCTCGATTTGGTCGTGGCAGTACGTGCAGGGATAGGGCAAGGTGCCGCTCTGGCGGAACTTCTGGCCGTTGCGCTGGTGGAAGTCGCCGCGCCGATCGGTGAACTGGCCCCAGAATCTGAGCATGTAGATTATATCGCTATGGACTTCGGCGTTGGCGAGCCAGGTTTCTGTAAATAATTCCTGGAACGCCGGTACCGAGTTGAGCCAGGTACCGCAGGAAACGATTTTAATGTCGGGTCGTTGCATCTGGGAATTCTGGAGCAGGTGTATGAGGGAAGCGGCGAAATCGTTGCGTCTATCGCTGAGCGGTGAAGTGGGGCGGTAGGCGTTGGCGATGTGGATGTGGAGGCGCTGGTCTTCTTCGCCGTAGCTGTGCGACCAGCTCTCGTAGGGTCGCTCCGATGGATCGGGGGTGTAATTTATGAGACCTTCTACGCGCTCCTTGAGACAGGGCCAGAATACTTCCAAGCTTTCCTCTTCGAGCAATGTGGTGTCTTTGTTGGCTATGTGAGCGTCGAATATTTTTTTGACGCGGTCGAGTAGGGTGTCCCACTGGGGGAATGCGGAGCCGCTTGCCGGGTGGCCGGTGCCATTATTGAAGCTGGTGTTGCAGAAAATGTTGACGCGGTGGTTGAAGGCATCTTTGAAATCGCTGGAGCCTTCGAGGATGCGTTTGCGGGCGTACCAGACGCTGAGTTTGGTGGATTGGCGGTAGTAGTTGGGGTAGGGGGAGTCGTTGGTCATGGGTGGGTTTTGGAGGTGGCTTAGTGGCGCCAGGGGGTGGCGGACGTATGGTTTATTGACTGCATTGGTTGAACAATGGTTCGGTCATTTTTAAGCAGCGATTCTGCCGATTCCACTTTAAGTGGTGATACTCGGGTCGTTTTTTTATCCACTTGTGATCAAAACTGAAGATGGAAATAATTCGATCCAGGTAATACTGGTTGAAATACTCGGCTTGAGTCGGGCCAGCGAGCAGATGGCCGGTTGGTCGTCGGGCTGTTGGTCCATCAACTCGGCTTTGGCCAGATTGAGCGTGGTCAGCGCTGCGTTAAAGTGGAAATCTACTCGATCGGCCGTGCGCACCCGGCCATCGGCTAAGCCGGTAAATCGCTTGCTGTCTCGGAAGAGAAATTCTATTTGGAAACGCGCTTTGTAATACCGATAAATTTTCCAGGCGGCCAGTTGATCGTCGGTGGACAACAGAATCACCGACTGGGCTTTCGGCTCGGCGTCGGGCTGAATCAAGACGACTACGCGCAGCGTGCGCTGAAAGCGGAGATGATTGAGGTAGGCGGTATATAATCGGATAGCGCCGTCGGCGCCGACATAGTCCAATCGGCTCAGATTGGTCCAATCGACCTGGCCATCGAAGACGTTCTGTCGGCCTCGCCCCGGTCGTTTGGGCCCTTGATACAGATAGCGCATATGGGCGTCACAGCGCAGTTTGCCGATCAGGTGCAAGTCGATAGCGCATACGGCGTCGATCCGCTTTTTACGGGTGAGGCCGCCATCGACGCACAGATAGGTTTCGCAGGGTAAAAGGAAGGGCTGGACCTGACGAATATGTGCCACATACTGATCGATCAACGTCTCGTCGGTGGGCGCTTGGTCGCTCGAACGCGTTTGATGTACGGATAGACTCAGCCCCTGGTTACGGGTGAGATCGACCACGGCTAACGAGGAGATGTCCAAGCCTTTTTCGGTGCGATTTTTCAGGCCATTCCAGAAGCGATTCCGGCCAAAGGTCTGCTGCCCAGTTTTGGGAATAAACGTCGGATCGAAGGCCAACACCCGCGGTCGATGGGCTGGAACGGTGGCGTCGATCAGGGCCCGATTCAAGCCGATAAAGTCGAAGGCCTGATCAAACTGACGGGGAAAGGTTCGGGCGGACCGACCGCTATAGCGACTGAGATTGCGAAAATTGACCTTGCCCCGAA